>JAFLTX010000039.1 GCA_022509145.1 Muribaculaceae bacterium
AACCAAGCATCCCAAAATGACAATCTGATACTTAACGGACTTTTTCAGTGCCTTCTCCGTGGCAGGCCCACCCCCGCCAAAGCCCCGTGCGCCTCAATGTTTGTTTCCGGAGTGAGCATCCTGCTCGCTCAATTTGTCCCCCCAGCGAATCGGAGATAAAAAAAGCTCCCGCAGCGCGGGAGCTCTATCTGTAAAGCCGGTTATTAGCCGTTTACTTTCTTCATGCGGGCAATCAGATCAAGCACCTTGTTGGAGTAGCCGATTTCATTGTCATACCACGAGATCACCTTCACAAACTTATCAGTGAGATAAACGCCTGCGTTGGCATCAAAGATAGAAGTGCGCGGGTCGCCGAGGAAGTCCGAGCTAACCACTGCATCTTCAGTATAGCCGAGCACACCCTTGAGTTCGCCTTCTGCAGCTTCCTTCATGGCGTTGCAGATATCCTCCTTGGAGGCCGGACGGGCAAGGTTGCAAGTGAGGTCAACTACCGATACGTCGAGAGTGGGCACGCGCATCGAGATGCCTGTAAGCTTGCCGTTAAGCTCCGGAATCACTTTACCTACAGCCTTGGCTGCACCTGTCGACGACGGAATGATGTTGCCGGATGCTGCACGGCCGCCGCGCCAGTCTTTCAACGACGGACCATCCACAGTCTTCTGTGTGGCGGTGGTGGAGTGTACGGTGGTCATCAAGCCCTCTACGATGCCGAACTTGTCGTTGAGCACCTTGGCGATCGGGGCAAGACAGTTGGTGGTGCAGGATGCGTTGGAAACGAACTGAGTTCCCTTTACGTACTCATTGTCGTTCACACCTACTACAAACATCGGAGTGTCGTCTTTCGAAGGAGCCGACATCACTACGTATTTCGCACCGGCTTCGATGTGGCCCTGAGCTTTCTCCTTGGTAAGGAAGAGACCTGTGGATTCCACTACATATTCAGCACCGCTGGCGCCCCAGCCGATTTCGCGCGGGTCACGGCAGGCGGTTACCTTGATTTCTTTGCCGTTTACTATAAGTACGCTTCTGTCCAGATCATAATCTACTGTGCCGTCGAAATGTCCGTGCATCGTGTCATACTTCAGCATGTAGGCCATGTAGTCTACGGGAAGAAGGTCATTGATTGCTACTACTTCGATGTCGTCACGCTTGGTGGAAGCGCGGAATACGAAACGACCGATACGGCCAAAGCCGTTAATACCGATTTTTGTCATAATTCTTTTAAAAAATTGATATAGTATAGAATAATCTTTAGTGCTTTCTGTCCACAACTCCCTATCCGAGTGCAAAATTAGCAAAAATTTTTGTAAATTTGCAGCGCAATCAGAGAAATAAATTTCATTATGAGCAAGTTTTTAACAGATTTCAAGGATTTTGCCCTCAAGGGTAATGTGATAGATTTGGCTGTCGGCGTAATCGTCGGCGGCGCTTTCGGCAAAATCGTTACCTCTCTGGTAAACGATATCATCATGCCGATCATCTCTTTGTGCTCCCCCGGTGGCGGCTACAAGAATTGGAAATACGTCATCACCGAAGGCCATGAAGCCACGGCTCAAGGCGCCGAGGCCGTTGAGGAAGTGGCCATCAACTACGGCCTTTTCATCCAAAACATCGTCGACTTCTTCATCATCGCCATCAGCATCTTCGTGGCGCTGCGCATCGTGATGAAGCTGAAGAAGAAAGAAGCCGAACCAGCTCCCGAGCCCGCGGCTCCCTCGCCCGAAGTAGAGCTCCTCACCGAGATTCGCGACCTCCTCAAGAAAGACTGATCTCGCCCGGGCAAATCCCGCAGTTGACGAATAAGTTTGTATGTTTGCACCCAATTCAGAGTGCAAACATACGGCCTAAAATGAACCCCGAAAGTTTTCGAAAACTCCCGGGGTTTATTTTTGTATAGCCGAAGCGCTAATTCTTCACCAGCTTGGCGATGTAGTCCAGCCAGTAATTGTAAAAATTATCTGCATAATGGCCCCCGAGCCAGTTGGTTTCTGATGCGATGGGAGTGTCCAGGTCGTCCAAGGCGTAAATCGCAACTGCCTTGGGGTTGATCACGTAGCTCTGGCCGCCCTTCTCCGAGCGTATTTCTGCCCCGAGTTCTTCCGCTTTGAAGATTCGATATGTATCTCCGTTATATTTGACTTCCAGACCTCTTAGACGATTATTTTCATGGTCTACGTTCAGGGAGACGTCTGAGAATTTTGCCATCACCTCAAGCAAGGTATCATCGCCTACCAGAATATCGAAGCTGAACATATCCATGCCCTTGCTGTAGAAAAACAGAAACTGAGCTCCGTCCACCTTCGTTCCACCCCCAAACAACACCCTCATCTCGTCTCCGTACTTCATCGAACCACCGAGACACATAAAATTAGCCTTTCCGAAAATATTATCTTCTGCCGAGGCCGTGAGGCAGATCAGCAGCGAGCAGATGATTGTAAGCAATTTTTTCATATAACTTATCTTTTGTTTCAGTAATTATTTTATTTCTTCACCAAGGTATAGATATATTCCAACCATCGATTGTAATAATAATCCGCATCACGATCGTCAGCCCAATTGGACTCGGCCTGTAAGGGAGTATCCATATTTTCCAAGGTATAAATCCCGGCTGCATCGGGGTCGAGCACATACCTTTGTGCCGCGTTTTCCGACACTATTTCAGCGCCAGGTCCTTCAGCTTTAAAAATTCTATATAAATCTCCGTTATGTTTGATTTTCAAACCTTGTATGCGGTTGTTTTCAGGATCGATGTTCAGAGAGATGTCCGAGAATGAAGCTACTACATCCAGCAATATGGTCCCCTCGGTAGAAATGTTGAAGCTGAAAATGTCTCTCTCTTTGCTGTAGAAAAACACGAACTGAGCTGTCTTCACTTCCTTCCCTCCACCAAACAACACTTCCATATTCTCACCATACCTCATCGAACCTATGAGGCCCATAATTTGCGCCTCATCAAATTTATAATATGAAGCCGAGGCTGTGAGGCAAATCAGTAGCGAGCAGATGATGGTAAGCCATTTTTTCATATAATTCCTCCAATTATATTATTTCTGCACCTGACCGCAGATGTAGTCTATCCAGTGATTGTAAAAATCACAAACTCTGCTATTATCTAAATAACCGCTTAAAAAGTTAGTTTTTGTTTCAGGGTCTTCCAGATTGAAAGTTGAAGCTGTTGTGGGGTCGAGCATGAAGGTTTGTCCATCGTTTTCCGACCTTATCTCTATTTGTGACTTATCAGCCTTAAAAATCCTGTAGATATTTCCGTTATAATTGACTTCCAAACCCCTTATCTGATTGTTTTCAGGGTCGATATTAACAGAGATGTCAGTGAATTTTGCAGGAACTGTCAGAAATGCAGTTTCCTCTGTAGCAATGGCTAAAAAAAACAGATTGTCGCGTTTGTTGTATAAAAAACCACACTCAACCCAGGGTACGTGCTCTCCTTCCCCGGCCCATAACCTAAACTCAGATCCATAACGTAAAGGTCCTGAGACACATATCATATCCGTCTTATCGAATTTATAATCTGCTGCCGAAGCTGTGAGGCAGATCAGCAGCGAGCAGATGATAGTAAGCAATTTTTTCATATAGTTCCTGTTTTTTCTTAGAGATTAAATAAGATGCCTTCGGAGGCTCAGACGTTGAATCGGAAGTGCATAATATCTCCGTCTTGCACCACATACTCTTTCCCCTCCACGGCCATCTTCCCGGCTTCCTTGACGGCCGTCTCGGAGCCAAGCGTCACATAATCGTCATATTTTATCACCTCCGCACGTATAAACCCTTTCTCGAAGTCGGTGTGAATGATGCCGGCTGCCTGTGGGGCCTTCGTGCCGTTGAGATATGTCCATGCCCTTACCTCGTCAGGACCGGCGGTGAAGTATGTGCGGAGGTCCAGCAGCGCATAGGCGGCGCGTATCAGCCTGCTCACGCCACTCTCCTCCAGCCCTATCGCCTCGAGAAACTCCTTACGCTCCTCCCAGGTGTCCAGCTCCGCGATCTCGCTCTCGGTCTTGGCCGATATTATCATCATTCCGGCGCCTTCGCCTTCTATCGCCTTCCTTACGGCCTCCACATAGCTGTTGCCGTCTACGGCCGCGTCATCGTCTACATTGCATACGTAGAGCACCGGTTTGTTGGTGAGCAGGAAGAGCTCGCGGGCAAATTTGCGCTCGTCGGCCGTCTCGAAGCTCACGGTGCGGGCACTCTTCCCCTGAAGAAGCGCTTCCTTGTAAGCCTGAAGCACCCCCACCTGCATCTTGGCCGTCTTGTCGCCCCCGGTCTGCGCTGCCTTCTGGGTCTTGGCCAGACGGTTTTCGATGGTCTCGAGGTCTTTCAGCTGCAGCTCCAGGTCGATTATCTCTTTATCCCTTACGGGGTCTACGGTGGTGTCCACATGGGTTATATTCTCGTCGTCGAAGCAGCGAAGCACGTGCAGTATCGCATCCGTCTCGCGGATGTTGGCCAGAAACTTGTTGCCGAGGCCCTCTCCCTTCGAGGCGCCCTTCACCAGCCCGGCGATGTCTACGATCTCCACCGTGGCGGGAACCGTCGATTTCGGGTTGCAGATCTCCACCAGACGGTTGAGACGCTCGTCAGGCACCGTGATCACACCCACGTTCGGCTCTATGGTGCAGAACGGAAAGTTGGCGCTCTGCGCCTTGGCATTGCTCAATGAGTTGAAAAGAGTTGATTTCCCCACATTCGGGAGTCCTACTATTCCACACTTCATAATATCTTCTATATTAAAACTTTAACATATTGATTTCTTCTGTTTCGCCTGGGCGCTATCCTCCCAGAGATAAAGCCTGTCGCTCGGGCGAACCTTGCAGGGCACCGGCATCGAAAACACCTGACCCTTCCTCACCTCGGCCACCGGGTCGCGGTCGAGCCTGAGCTGCTCCACGGTGAAGATCTCCGCTCCGGTCGTAGGCCCGGTGAGCACCACCTCGTCGCCTGGATGCAGCGTTCCGCTCTCAAGCTTGAATTCACCCACTCCGAGATTCGAGAAGTAGCGGATGGTCTTGGCCACATATCGTTTGGTGCGAGTGGCCGACGAGCCGTATTTGGCACTCCATTCTCCAAGGCGACGCCCCAGGTAATAGCCGTCCCAGAAGCCGCGGTTGAACACCATGGAGAGCCTTTTCTCCCATTCTGCTATCCGCTCTTCCGAGAAGCTTCCATCGCAGATGGCCTCAAGTGCCTGGGAATAACATTCCACAGCCTCCTTTACATATTCCGGCCCTCTTGCGCGCCCTTCTATTTTGAAAACTCTCACTCCGGCTTCCACCATCTTGTTCAGAAAATGGATGGTCTTCAGATCTTTGGGGCTCATCAGGTATTGATTGTCCACCTCGATGCTTTCGCCCGTTTCCCGGTCGGTGGCCACATAGCCGCGCCGGCATATCTGGTTGCACGCTCCCCTGTTGGCCGAGGAGTTCATCGAATGAAGCGACAGATAGCACTTCCCGCTGAAAGCCATACAGAGAGCGCCGTGGCAAAACATCTCGAGCCGCACCTGCTTCCCCGAAGGACCGCAGATGTTGTCGCGCAGGATACCCTCGTGGATCTCGCTCACCTGCTCGAGCGAAAGCTCGCGCGCGAGCACCATCACATCGGCGTAGGTCGAATAGAAACGCACGGCCTCGATGTTGGAGATGTTGGCCTGCGTGGAGATGTGCACCTCCAGCCCGTGTCTGCGGGCCGCTGCAATGGCGGCGATGTCGGAGGCGATGATGGCGTCGATGCCGGCCTCCCGCGCCCGTTTCAGTATCTCCTCCAGGAGGGTGAAGTCGGAATCGTAGATTATGGTGTTTACAGTGAGATAACTATTTACGCCACGTTCCCTGCAGAGCGCGGCTATCTCCCCCATGTCGTCGGCCGTGAAATTGGCACTCGAGCGCGACCGCATGTTCAGGCCCTCGATGCCGAAATAGACGGCATCCGCGCCTGCGTTGAGAGCGGCCGCGAGACTCTCACGGCTCCCCACCGGGGCCATTATCTCAAATTCACTTCTTTCCATAGTAACATGTTGCTGCGCCGAAGGCGAAACGCCGCCGGGTGACGTCGTGAAATCCCGCCTCTTCCATCATTCTCTTCACCTGCCGGGGCGCCGGCATCGCCGCGATGCTCTCGGGCAGGTAGGAGTAAGCCCTCCGGTCTTTGCTCACCAGTCGGCCCACCAGCGGAATCAGAGTGCGCGTATAGAGCTTGTAGCCGAGGCGCGTTACCGTACCCTCCGGCACGGAGAGTTCCAGCACCATCACCTGGCCGCCGGGTTTCAGCACCCTGTGAAATTCCCGAAGACCCCGGTTGAGGTCTTCGAAATTACGCACTCCGTATGCCACGGTGAGCAGTGAGAATTCATCATCGGCAAACGGCATATCGAGCGAGTCGGCCTGTAAGAATCTGACTCTCTGGCTCTTCAGCTCGCCCTCTTGCGTTAATCTTTCCTTTTTGGTTTCATTCCGGGTCTCTTGCGTCTCCGGGACTGATGCGCGTTCGGCGCAGAGCTCCGGATGCGAGGCGAGTTTCTGCCGGGCGATGCCGAGCATCCCCTCCGAGAGGTCTATCCCCGTAACCGTGGCTTCGGGATATTCCCGGGCAAGACGTAAAGCCACGTCGCCCGTGCCCGTGGCCACGTCGAGTATCTTCATCGGGGCGCCGGGCTGGAGGTGAAGCCCTGCGAGCGAACGACGCAGCCAACGCCGGTGAAGTCCCAGCGTCATGGCATTGTTCATGATATCGTAGGAGTGGGCGATGTTGTCAAACATCGCTTCTACCTGCTCAGCCTTCGGCTGATGCTCCCGGTATGGCTTTATTTCCTCCGCGCCCAGACTCAATATTTAGTCCTTATTCAAGTTCTTGACGAAGGAACGACGACGACGGTGCTGCCGGCGGTTGAAATATTCCCACTGGCTCTGCACTTTCGAGTTGGTCTCCATCTCCGGGTTGGATTCGGCATACTTATACCCATACTTGATGAATTCCGGGATGAGGTCTTGGAAGAGCAGCGCGTTCACACCCTTGTTTTGATAGTCGGGAGCCACAGCCACCAGCAGAAGGTCTACCCTGTCGTTCACACCCTTGAGCCCCTTGAGCAGATGATACCATCCGAAGGGGAACATCTTGCCGTGGGAGCGTTGAAGCGCGCGGCTCATCGAGGGAAGGCAAATGCCTACACCCACCAGACGCCTGTCGCGGTCAATCACCAATGTGAGCAGGTCGAGGTTCAGCAGATTCAGGTAGTCGTTGATATACTTGTCTATCTGCTTCTCCGTAAGCGGAGAGTACTGATAGAGGTCTTTGTAGGCTTCGTTGATGAGGTGGAACAAGGCATGGCCGTAATCCGCCTTGATATGCTTGCGGCTGCTGTATTTCAGCACTTTGAGGCCGAATTTGGCCTTTACGATGTCGGCGATGCGGTTGTATTTGTCGGGTATGGAGTCGGGCACTTCCATCACGAATTCCATCCAGTCGGAGTCTTTCTCATACCCGGCGCCGCGGATATGATCCTCGTAGTAGGGATGATTGTAGGTGGTGGCCATGGTGGAAAGCTCTTCAAACCCCTCCACCAGTGTACCTTCGCGGTCAAGGTCGGTAAACCCGAGGGGGCCTACGATCTTCTCCATCCCCTTGGCTTTGGCCCACTCTTCGGCGCGGGCCAGAAGAGCCCGGGACACTTCACGGTCGTCTATGAAGTCGATCCAGCCGAAGCGCGCCAGCTTCTCGCCCGAAATCTCGTTGACCTGCTTGTTGATCATCACCACGATGCGCCCTACGGGCTTGTCGTCGCGAAAAGCCATGAAATAGGCGGCGTCGCAGAAGTCGAATGCCGGGTTGCGCTCCGGCAGAAGGTTGTCGAGCTCGCTGGAAAGCAACGGCGGAACGTAATATGGATTTCCCTTGTACAGGTCGCGTTCAAACTTGACCATCTTCTTTACGTTGCTCCGGGTGGGAGCCATCTCTCTGATTTCTATCATGGCATTGCGGCGGTAATGATGATTAATATTGTGGCGAAGATGGCGATCAGGATGCAGAGCACCACGTAGATCTGCGAGGAGCTGCGGCGCTCCATGGCCAGATGTATGTCGGTGATGCTGCCGTAGTCGCCGGTCTTGCATTTGTCGGCTATCTTGCGCAGGCGGGGAAGCGATGCGGGCAGATGGTCGAGCACCTCCGTGAGCACTTCGCCGTAGCTCTCGATGTCCTTGCGCGTGTCTTGAGGCGAGAGCGAGGAGGTGTTGTCGTATCCCACATCGATGAGTTTCAGATTCTCCTGATACTCCGTGAAGATGATCGTCTCCGGAGTCACGGGATGGTGGATTATATGGTTCGACTCGATGTAGTCCAAGGCGTCGAGGAGCTGCGTCTGCAGCCGGTGTACGATCTTTGGGGTGAGCCGTTTCTCGTCGATCAGCTGGCGCAGGGAGTAGCCGTAGACGTCGTCGGTGATGATGGAGCGCCCCGCTCCCGGCACATCTTCAAGGTCGTTGACCATCACGATGTTGGGGTGGGCTAAGTTGTAGCGGGTGTCAAACTCCTTCTCGAGCATGGCCTGATACTCGGGTTTGTCGGCGAGCTCTTTCTTCAACGCCTTGAGCATTACCCATTTGCCGTGTTTCTTCACGGTATAGACGTCGTAGATGTCGTCGCTCCATTCCGGGAGCAGTGTCAAGTCGCTCCATTTCCCTGTGGGATCGGAGATAGGAATTTTCTTCTCTTCCTTGCTGATGTAGGCGGGACCGGGATTATTCATTTTATGATATCAAAACCTGTGAATTGACGAAGCACTTCGGGCACCACGATCCCTTCCGGGGTCTGGAAATTCTCGAGCAGCGAAGCCACGATGCGGGGCAACGCCAGCGCGGAGCCGTTGAGGGTATGGCAGAGATGCGGCTTTTTGTCGTCGCCGCGGTAGCGACACTTCAGGCGGTTGGCCTGATATGTCTCGAAGTTGCTCACCGACGATACTTCCAGCCAGCGGCCTTGGGCGGCGCTGTAGACCTCGAAGTCGTAGGTGATGGCTGATGTGAACGACATGTCGCCCCCGCAGAGGCGCAGGATGCGCCAGGGAAGGCCGAGCTTCACCAGAAGCCCTTCCACATGCGATTTCATCTCCTCGAGAGCCGCGTAGGAATCTTCCGGGCGCTCGATTCTTACGATCTCCACCTTGTCAAACTGATGGAGACGGTTGAGACCGCGCACATCTTTCCCGTAGCTGCCGGCTTCTCTGCGCCAGCAGGGGGAATAGGCGCAATTCTTGCGCGGCAGACTTTCGGCCGGCAGAATCACGTCGCGATACATATTTGTCACCGGCACCTCGGCTGTAGGTATGAGGTAGAGGTCGTCGGCCGTTACGTGATACATCTGGCCCTCCTTGTCGGGGAGCTGCCCCGTGCCGTAGCCGGAAGCCGTGTTTACAACGAACGGCGGCTCTACCTCCACGTAGCCGGCGGCTGCGGCTTCGTTGAGGAAAAACTGTATCAGAGCCCTTTGCAGTCTGGCCCCTTTCCCGATATAGAACGGGAAACCGGCACCCGTAACCTTTACTCCGAGCTCGAAGTCGATGAGCCCGTATTTGCGGGCCAGATCCCAATGCGGCAGAGCGTCAGGACCAAGCTCGGGAACTGTGCCCCCGGTCTTTACCACAACGTTGTCTTCAGCCGTCAGCCCTGCGGGCACGTCGGCGTTGGGAAGATTGGGCACAGTAAGCAGAAGGTCGGTGAGCAGTTTCTCATCCTCGGCCAGCTTATCCTGTGCGCCTTTGGTGTCGGTCTTTATGCGCGCCACTTCAAGCTTCACGCTTTCGGCCTCTTCGCGCTTCCCTTCCTTCATCAGGGCGCCGATAGAGTTTGACAGTTGCTTCAGGCGCGAGGCCTCCGTGTCGCAAAGGGTTTGCAATCTGCGACGCTCGGCATCTATCTCAAGGATGCGTCCTATCACCTCCTTGCCGTCGAATCCTTTTACGGCAAGGCGTTCCACCACGAAGTCGGGGTTCTCTTTTATCAGCTGTAACGTTAGCATTTTAAAGATTCTTCTTCTTTAATCTGCCGTCGCCGTCAGCAATCACGTTGCAAAATTACAATCAGCTTTGGCGGCGACAACTATTATCCTTCAATTACGTTTATTTTTGCAATTACGTTTATTTTTTCCCTATCAATTTCCCGGCCACATCGCGATGCAGAGTCACGTTGATGGTCTTGTCGAGGAAATAAGGTTCAGACACGTAGATGAAACCGCCGTAGAGCTGGTTGGTGTCCCACGAGTTCTTCACTTTGTAATAGCGGTTTCCCTCCTGATCTTCGGCTACCCCTACGATTACCATCCCGTGGTCGTCGGTGCTTTCGAAATTGTCGAAGTGCTTCTGACGGTCTTCCTGGGTGATGGTTTTCTCCTTCACGGGGCCTGAAATCTTGTAAGAGAGGTCTTTACGCTCTTTGTCGGAAAGCTGGTCCCATTTTGCGGCCTCATTTTCGGTGAGGTCTTCCGGACCTTTCTCTTCGGGGATGAGCGCATACCCTTTCTTCCACAGCCATCCGGGTTCCGACACGTCGGCGCCCCAGCCTACGGTGTAGCCGGCTGCCAAAGCGTCGTCAACAGCTTTCTTCAGCTTGTCGAGCGGCACGTTGTAGCTCTCGGTCCAGCGCCAGTTGTCGGGGATTTCAAGCTGAATCCAGGTGTTGAAAGGATGGTGGGTGTAGCTGGTGAGCGTTACGAAGTCTGCCGGAGTAATCTTGAACTCTTTGGCAAACGACTGCGGAGTATATTTCTTCCCTTTGTATGTAAACTCTTCCGGCGGAGTGCCGAGGTATTCGTTGAGCACAGCGGTGAACCCTCTGAGCCAGGCATCGCTGAGATTCCGTTTCCCGGCGAGAATACCGTTGAGATACCCCTGCAGGGCGTCAAACATCTCGTAGTGAGAGTGTTTCTCATCGCCATAGTTGAGTCCGGAATATACCTCTTCGGGGACAGCTCCGTATTCTTGGGCCGTTTCAAGCACATCGGCTATCGAGCCGCCCTGGGCAAAGTTGATCGTTCCGTTCATCCGCATATATTTGCGAGCCTTGTCGATATAGTTTTGTCTCACCCAATACATCTCGGAGAGGTCGAGCTCGGGGCCACCCTTGCGCAGCACGTCTTCTTCCAGAAGAGACGTCCCGGCAAAGCACCAGCAGGTGCCGGACTTGTTTTGGTTTTTCACCGGTCCTGTTGGGAGCGAGATGATGTCGGTAAACTGGAAGCCGGTGGAATCAGGAGTGATGACGTCTGGAATTTCGGCCGGACTTGGCATTGCCATTGCCGACAGCGAAACACCGGCAAGAATTGATAAAAACAAATTACGCTTCATAACTCGCAAAATTAGTAAAAAAAATAATAACCTGATAATCGCACGTCAATTCCCTCCTCAAAAATCGGCGCAAGTCTCAATGACTGTGTCGCAAGAAGCTGGGATATATCAGGTGGGAATTCAATTTATGATGTAAGGTTTAATATCGCGAAAATAACTAAAAACAATCTTACTTCCAAATCTTTATGCCTCGGGACGGTGGAATTTAAGAAAAAAAAGCTGGTTGCAATGACTGACGTTACTGAAAGGAGAACACTGATTCCCGAACGAGTAATGAATCAGGGATGAAGAATTAAAAAAAGTTAAATAAGAGTTTGGATATTTAAAGAATTAGGGTTAATTTTGCTTGCTAACAATGTCCTACTCTCTCGGGCAGGAGGCAGCAATTTTTGACTTGCGGAAGCGAGTAGATATCAGAGATTGGCTGTCGGAACGATGAAGATAGCCCTTGCAAGGCAGAGTTTGCAGGACAGAGTTTGCTTAACCGATGACTAAACCCACTGACATCAACCCGAAATCTATTACCAACAAAAAATAAATATGGACAAGTATCAGGAAGCTCTTGCAGCCGGCACAGTGCCGACGAGCGAAGAAGTTGTAAAGGCGGAAGTGAAGAAGATTTGCGACGCCGCTTCACAGTATGAGACTGAAGACGTGTATCGTTTTCTTTTCTCGTCGATCGATTTAACCACTTTGTCGTCGGAAGACAGCCAGCGCAGCGTGGCAGCTTTCACCCAGCGGGTAAACGACTTTGACAACGACCATCCTGATATCAAGAATGTGGCCGCAATCTGCGTCTACAGCAACTTTGCCGAGGTGGTCAAGACCACTCTCGACGTCGACGGCGTAGACATTGCGGTTGTAGCCGGCGGCTTCCCCTCGAGCCAGACTTTCACAGCGGTGAAAGTGACAGACGTTTCGCTTGCCGTGGCCGACGGTGCTACGGAAGTAGACGTGGTGATGAACATCGGTATGTTCCTCGACGAAAACTATGAAGACCTCACCGACGAGCTCATCGAGATGAAACACAGCATGCGCGACGCCAAGATGAAAGTGATCCTCGAGACAGGTGCGCTGCTCAACGCCGAGGCTATCAAGAAAGCCTCGATTCTGGCTCTCTACAGCGAGGCCGACTTCATCAAGACCTCCACTGGAAAAATCTACCCCGGCGCCTCGCTCGAAGCTGCATGGGTGATGTGCAAATGTATCAAAGAGTACTATCAGAAGACGGGCCGCAAGGTGGGCTTCAAGGCTGCCGGAGGCGTAAGGACTCCCGAGGAAGCCGTGAAATATTACGCTATAGTGAAGCATGTGCTCGGCGACGAATGGCTCTGCCACGACCTCTTCCGCATCGGCGCAAGCTCGCTCGCAAACACTATCCTGGCCAAGATCACCGGTACTGACGAGAAATATTTCTAAAACACCTGTCGCCCTCCCCCGGCTCTCCGAAGCGGAACCCGCAAGAAAAAAAATACGAATTCCCGCAAAGGAGAAACGGTGAAGGAAGGGGAGGGAAAAAGACAGAGAAACCAAACGATTAACTGTAGAAAAACTAACTAAAAATTGAAAATATGAAAAAAATCATTCCCTTCGTGCTGCTGGCGATGCTCCTTCCGAGCTTTGCCAATGCGCAGAAGAAGCAGATGATGTTCGGAGTGGCGTTCTACAATCTTGAGAACCTCTTCGACACGATTCCCAACAACCCCTATGGGCGCGACCTGGAATATACTCCCGGCGGCGACAACCACTGGGACAGCAGGAAATACCTGTCGAAGATCAAAAACATGAGTTACGCCATCTCACAATTGAAAACCGACTACACGCCGGAGGGCCCGGCCGTGATCGGGTGTAGCGAAGTGGAGAATCTGGGTGTGCTTCAAGACCTGGTGGCCGCCGACGCCATCAAAGACTGGAACCTCCAGATCATTCACCACGACAGCCCTGACCGTCGCGGTATCGACGTGAGTCTGCTTTACAATCCGAAATTTTTCAAGCCTATCCATGTGACCAACCATTATCTGGACATCGGTTATCCCACCCGCGACCAGATGTGTGTGGTAGGTCTGCTCGGCGGCTGCCGCACTGCCATCATCGTGAACCACTGGCCTTCACGCCGCGGCGGCGAGGTAGCAAGCAGCCCGGGCCGAGAGAAAGCCGCAGCCTTGACAAGACATATCTGCGACTCCCTCTATCAGATCGACCCCAACATGGGTGTTGTGATAATGGGCGACCTTAACGACGACCCGTACAACAAGAGTGTGGCCGAAGTGATCGGCGCTGTGAAAAACATTTCGGATTGCCACGAAGGAGGCTACTTCAATCCGTTCTGGAAGAAATACGACGACGGCATCGGCTCCTACATCTACCGCGGCGGCTGGGACCTCTTCGACCAGATCATCGTAAACTACAACCTTGTGAAAGGGCTCAACGGCCTGACCTACAAGAACTGCAAAGTGTGGAACGACATCCCCGCGCTCATCCAGCAAGAAGGGCAATACAAGGGGTATCCCCTGCGCACCTTCTCGGCCGGGAAATGGACCAACGGTTATTCCGACCACTTGCCCACGGAGATATTCCTCGTAAGAGACTTATAGAATAAAAATCAATTAAACCCTATAACAATGCGACTTAAACTTTCAATCATGCTGCTGTTGGCTGCCGCTCTGCCTGCTATGGCACAGACGGGAGTGCGCGGTACGCTTGTCGACGCACAGTCGGGCAGGCCGATCCCCAACGCCAACATCCTGCTGACGGACCAGGAGATCTTCGTGATGTCGGGGGCCGACGGTTCGTTCCAGATCACAAATGCCCAGAGCGGCACCGACGTGCTCCACGTCATCGCTTTCGGGTATGACGACCTTTACTACGACGTAGATATCCTCCGCGATATCGTACGCGACCTCGGAGAGCTCAAGATGGATGTCTCGGGTTACGACACTTCCCTCCTTGACAGCGAGAACTTCATCTTCGACGAAGAGCAGATCAATGCCGACGACGGCGCAAGCCAGAGCGTGGGCACGATACAGGGTGCCACCGACGATATCTTCTATCAGGCGGCCTCCTATCGCTTCTCCATCAAACGCTACCGCTTCCGCGGCCTCAACAACAACTGGCAGGAAGGCTACATCAACGGTTTCAACTACAACGACCCGATGCGCGGCCAGTTCAACTTCTCCGGCCTCGGCGGCATGACCTCGAGCGCCTTCCGCAACCGCACCACCGACATCGGTCTGACGGCTGCCAACTACGGCTTCGGCTCGCTCGCCGGCTCGAACCTCTATACCACCTACGCTTCGGAATACGCTCCGGGCTTCCGTGGCAACCTCACCTATACCAACGGCAACACCATGCTGAGGGCAATGCTCCAATACAACACCGGCATCTCCCGCACGGGCTGGGCATTCTCGGCATCGATCATCGGCCGTTACACTCCCGAAGGCGTGCAGGCGCAGAAAGGCGTATGGTACAACTCATTCGGCTATGCCCTCTCGCTTGAGAAGATCTTCAACGACCAGCACCGCCTCAACCTCACCACATGGGGCGCTCCCACAGAAAGAGCCAACGCCAACGCCACCACTCAGGAGGCTTACGACCTCGTGGGCTCCAACCTCTACAACCCCGACTGGGGCTATCTGGGCAACAAGCGCATCTCCGACCGCGTGGTGAAGAGCTTCGACCCCAGCGTGCTTCTCAACTGGATCTGGACCCCGAAGATGGGTACTACCCTCAACACCGGTATCGGTTTCCGCCACAACGCTTACCAGCGCACGACGCTCGACTGGTTTGGCGCAGCCGACCCCCGTCCCACCTATTATAAGAACATGCCTTCCTACTTCAAGCCCACCGCCGACCCCAACGGTTCTGCATGGGACAGGGAGCTCTATGAAGCCCAGCTCGCCGTATACGACAACTACGTATACCAATGGCGCCACAGCGAGGCTGTTCGCCAGATCGACTGGTATTCGATGTATCAGGCCAACTACCTGAACAAGGAATGGAACGACTATGACTCATCGGCCAACGGCATCGGACGTTCGAGCTACGTGCTTGGAAGCGACCACTCAGACATCACCTCCTACATGCTCAACTCCTACCTGAACCACCGTGTGAACGACATCTTCACCCTTCAGGGCGGCGTAAGCTTCAACTACTCCAACGCCCACTACTACCGCACGATGAACAACCTTCTCGGCGGCGACTACTGGATTGACGTAGACAACTTCTCCGTACGCGACTTCGCCGGCGACCAGGACAAGCTCCAGAACGACATGCGCCATCCCAACCGCATGATCTACGACGGCGACATCTACGGTTACAACTACAACATCCACTCATATCAGGCAAGACTCTGGCTGCAGAACGAGATCGTGACCAAGCACTGGAACGTGAACTACGCAGGCGAAGTGAACTACCTGAACTTCTACCGCTACGGCCAGATGCAGAACGGCCGTGCCCCGCTCAACTCCTACGGCAAGGGTGAAACCCACGGCTTCCTGGCAGGCGCCGGAAAGGCAGGCATCACCTACAAGCTCAACGGACGTAACTACTTCACGGCTCACCTCAGCGGCGGCTCGCGCGCTCCGCTCATCAACGACGCCTACATCAACGCACGTATCAAAGATACGGCCACTCCGGGCATCAAGAGCGAGAAATTCGCCAGCGCCGACCTCAGCTACACCTGGAACTATCCGCGCTTCCGCGGTAGCATCACCGGTTTCTGGACCGAACTTTGGGATGGCATGCAGAGCCGCTTCTTCTACGACTATGACCTCAACTCCATGATGGCCTATTCGATGAGCGGCATCCACACCCAGTATCGCGGCATCGAGCTCGGTCTTGAATACAAGTTCTTCACCGGCTTCTCCGTATCGGGCGCAATGGTTCTTTCGAACTACCTCTACAAGAACAATCCGACGGGCACCCGCTCGGCCAACAACGGTGCAATGGAAGACGTAACGCGCACCACCTATCTCAAGAACTACCACGTAGGCGGCACTCCGCAGCAGATCTACTCGATCGCCTTCAACTACAACATCTCCGGATGGTTCTTCGAGCTCAACGGCACTTACTTTGCCGACGGTTACGTAGACCTCGCTCCCACCCGCCACGAACAGATGCCGGGTCTCTGGAGAGTGGTCAACACCGAAGAAGCCTACATCGCAAAGATGCGTGAAATCGCTTATCAGGAGAAGCTGAAAGACGCCTTCGTGATGAACCTCTCGATCGGCAAGGTGCTCTACACCCGCTTCGGCTCAGTCAACTTCAACCTCTCGCTCAACAACCTGACGAACAACCGCAACATCCAGACCGGCGGTTTCCAGGAATCGAAGTTTGACTACACCGACTATACCACCA
>JAFLTX010000004.1:0-56270 GCA_022509145.1 Muribaculaceae bacterium
ACCTGCAACCTTCTGATCCGTAGTCAGATGCTCTATTCAGTTGAGCTAACGGACCTATAATTGCGCCCGGGTTCTCCCCGTTTGCGAGTGCAAAATTACAAAGATTTTTTAATTCCACAAAATTTCACGAAAAAAAATTTAACAAAATCGCGATATTTTTAATCGAGAGTGGGAAAGGAAGTGGCCGGGAGTGCAGTGTAGGAGGTACTGGGAGAGGAGGGAGAGGAGGGAGCGGAGGAAGAGGAGGCATTGGGAGCGGAGGGGAGAATGTGCAGGGGATATTTTGGGCGCCGGTCCTTAAGAAAAAGAAGCCGCACCTGGGTGGAGGTGCGGCGAGATATAGGAGTTGGGTATTATCGGATCAGACGGTGAGTACAATCTCCTTTTCGCTCGCGAGGCGACGGAGGTTGATTATGGCGTAACGCATACGACCGAGGGCGGTGTTGATGCTCACGCCGGTGAGCTCTGCAATCTCCTTGAAGGAGAGGTTTTGATAATAGCGCATCTTCAGCACTTCCTTCTGAAGTTCCGGAAGGAGCTCGATGAGGTATTTCACGTCGTCGCGAATCTGGTCAGCGATGATGAGGTCTTCGATAGTAGCCTCGCAGAGGTCTTTGCGGTTGAAAACGTCGATTTCCTCAATATCCGCGCTCTGCACGTTTTCCGACTTCTCCTGACGGAAATGGTCTATAATCAGATTATGGGCTATGCGTGAGATCCAAGCAGGGAAGCGGCCGTTTTCGGTGTAGCGTCCTTGCTTGATGGTAAGGATAGCTTTAACAAAAGTTTCCTGGAAGATATCATTGGCGATATCTTCGTTTTTTATGATTCTGAGGATGTAGTTAAAAATACGGTCTTGATGCCTCTTCAACAGAGTGTCGAATGCTTCATTGTTACCTGAAGCATAAGCTTTAACCAATTGTTCGTCGGTTACGCTATGAGATTTTGCCATCTTCTATTAACTTTAAAAATTAAGTAGAGATATTTCGATAGGCAATTTTTTTAGGTTAAATTTAGATTAATATTTAAAAATCCTGCTATTGGGTTGCAAAATTATAAAAAAATAATTAAAGTGCAAATAAAAATGGAATAAAAACGCAAAAATTACATTTTTACCGCACGTAGCAGCGTGTAAAGCTGCAGATTGACAATTATTCTGAAAAGAGCTTTAATTTGCAAAAACAGCCTTGACGGATGTCCAATTGTCAGCTTCCGTAACTGTTTCTGCAATTTTCATGCCGTAATTTCTGAGGGCCTCCTCGATAACCGGAACGTCGGTGAGATAGAAGCCGCTTAGCAGAAGAACGGCAGAAGGCGAGAGGGTGGCCACATATTTTTCGAGGTCGGCCAGGATGATGTTTCTGTTGATATTAGCCAGGAAGACGTCGACGTTTTTGAACGGCTTCAAAGCCTCGGCGTCACCGCAAATCAAATCGACACTGGCAGAATTGAGGGCGACATTCTCCCGGGTGTTTTCAATTGCGTCGGCATCGATTTCAATGCCTGTAACCTTCTCTGCACCAAGCATATCGGCGAGGATGGCGAGGATGCCTGTGCCCGTTCCCATATCGAGGACAGTTTTGCCGCCGAGGTCAAGGCCGAAGAGATGGTTCACCATCATGGAGGTGGTGGCATGGTGGCCCGTGCCGAAAGCCATCTTGGGATCGATTACAATTTCATACGGGGCCTGCGGGAAGTCGGAATGGAAGGTGGAATGAACCACGCACCGGCCGTCAGCAAGAACCAAAGGCTTGAAATAATTCTTCTCCCACTCTTCGTTCCAGTCCTGGTGGGGGATGAGGGAAGACTCCCATGACACCTGCGCATCCATGGGAAGGGCTGCAACGGCTTCCTCCACCGCACCGCGGGAGAAGAGCTTGGCGTCGCAGTAAGCCACAAGAGAGCCGGCACACTCCTCGAAAGAGTCGAAACCTGCATCCGCAAGAAATGCGGCAAGGAGGTCTGCCGCATCAGCTGAATAAGGTTTTATGTCAAAGACTGCCTTTACGTAATCGCTCATTTCTTTTTCCTGCTGAAAAGAGACACTAACTTGCGTCCGACGTTGAACAGAGAGAAACCGAGCATCAGATAATCGGCGAAATTGAGGCCTTTGGCCACTCTCCCCACGATGCCAGAGGCGGAGATGGAAGATTTTCCGCCGAGGAGGGGGACACTGTTGCGCAGGCGTTTTGTATCTTTGGAAACCTGCTCTCTGAGAATCTCGCGTTTGAGCAGAAGGAGCGCGCGCTGATAGCGGAGCTCGTCGAGCGAGTAACCTTGAAATTCTTTTTGCGGGTGCTGAGCGCCTGAATCGGGCTGGGCGTTGGGTATGGAATCCTGTTTCATTTCTTCTTGGGTGTTAAAAAGAGTTTAGTAATCAACTTGGTGATAGGATTCACCACCAACGGGTTTCTCAGGAGATAGAGCAGAGCTATCAGCAACAGCAGGATGCCACCTACCGTGACACAAGCGAGGGAGTGGGGCATAAAGAGGTTGAAGAGGTCGACCAGTGCAAAGGCAAAGACGATGAGGACCACCATCCCGACGATAAAGAGCACTATAACCAAAATGAGCGACGAGACGAGCACACTGAGCTTCTCGGCGGCGGTAAGTTTGAGATATTCAACCTCGACGGTGAGCCAGTTTTTCACTTCTGACACCACGGATTTCATTTCGTCTCCTACATTCTTCTCCATACACAAAAAGAATTAAAAAGGGAATTTACAAAGAGGGGATAAATTAAAGAGGATGAAGCCTGAGCGTAAGGCACGGGAGATAAGATGCATCCTCCGGAAGAGATGAGATTACATCAGGCCCAAGATTATGATTATGAGGGTGAGTAAAAATCAAATTTTACACACCCTCCAAAATCTTGAGAACGATCAATCTTCACCTGCGAGTTCAGCCACGAGAGCGTCAACCTCAGCGTCGCTGATTTTGAGGCCGTTTCTTTTGAGGACACGGCAGATTCTCTCGCGCACCTTTTCGCCCTTTTCGGGGGCAAAGAGGAGGGCTGCACCGGCGCCTACGAGCGCACCGCCAAGAAAGGCGCTAATAAGAACTGTAGCTTTCATGTTGCGGAATGGAGATTAAATGTTTTCCAATTGTTCTTCGATTTCGTCAACGAGTTCTTCCATTTTGTCTTTCTTCAGGCAGATGCCTTTTTCTCTGAGAACTCGGGCGATTTTTCTGCGGGTTTCGCTACCCTTTTCGGGGGCGCAAAGGAGACCTACGGCAGCTCCTGCGATTGCACCGCCAACTACTGCGCAAATAACGTGTAAAGGTTTCATAAATACAAAATTTAAGATTCGTTTACCATTATAACGCAAATGGGGGCACAATAGTTTGCAGTATGATTGAAAAAAACTGCATAAACATCTAAATAATGTTAAACTTCGCCGGGGAGCTGTTGTCTAAGTAAAAAGAAATGATTATTTTTACACTTTGAAAAATTTGTACACAATAAAAATGAAAGGGATTGCAATATGAAAACGAAGAGCCTCTTAACAATCGCTTCCATTGCATTCTGCCTGAGTGCGAGTGCTTACGACTACACAGACGACATATATTACAATCCGAAGAAGGAAACCAAGACGACGAAAGTTGCTACCACGAAAAGCAAGCAGACCTCGAATCTGGTGGACTTCTCGACGATTGACGTGGATGAATACAACCGTCGCGGGCAGTATTTCTACACCTCGGTAGACACAATCGGCTACGGGGTGGAGAACGACCCTGACTTCGTGTATACCACCCAGATACAGAAGTTTTACAACCCGACGATAGTTGTAGACAACGCCTCTATCCTCGACGACGTGCTTTCCAACTCTTACGGGAACATCGACATCATCTACAACTACAACGGCATACCCAGCTTCCAGCCATGGGCATATTCCTGGCCTTCATACTGGGGATATTCGTCGTGGTACAGCCCATTGAGCTGGAGCTTCAACTTCGGACCGCTGAGCTTAGGCTGGAACAGCTGGTGGAACTGGGGTCCGTCATGGAGCTGGAACTGGGGTCCGTCATGGAGCTGGGGATGGGGCGGACCCGCCTGGGGACCCTCTTGGACATGGGGTCCGTCGTGGAGCTGGGGCTGGGGTGGACCCGGCTGGAGACCGCACCCCGGACGTCCCGGACCTGGACCGGGATGGGGTCCCGGATGGGGACCTGGACCGTCCAGACCGATGGCGACTTATTCGCCCAACGGGAGAGCTCCCTTCGGCGGACAAGCACGACCCGGGACAGTGGCAGGCGGTAACTACGTAGGCGGAAACAGACCTTCAACCGGCCGACCCGGTGCAGCCACACCCAACCGACCCGGAGCAGGCACGGCGACAAGACCTTCAACTGCTAATCCTCCGGCTGGGGAAACGCCCGGAGTAGGCACAGCGCCAAACCACACTCCGTCGACAGGCACAACCGCGCCGCGCAATCCGAGCGGCAGAGGTCCGGTATCGAATTCGGTATCGACTCCAGGGAACGCGCCTCAGCAGCCTTCGACAACGCGTCCGGCCACAAACACCAATACGCGACCGGCCACAACGACGACTACAAGGCCGGCAACAAATACGACCACGCGCCCTTCCACAACGACAACTACAAGGCCGTCGACCACCACAACGAGACCTTCCGGCACAACGCAACGGAACACCTCCACCCAGCGTTCGTCAGGCAGCAGCTCGGGCAGGAGCTCGGTGGGCACCAGCAGCGGCAGCCGTAGCAGCTACGGCGGAGGCGGGAGCAGAGGCTCGTCGGGCGGCTCGAGAAGCGGCGGTGGCAGGAGCGGCGGCGGCAGACGCTAAGCGGGATCTTAACATCAACGAGAAACCAAAGAAAACTATCGAGAATGAAGAAGATATTGACATTAGGGCTTGCCGCGGCGATAGGCGCGGGAGCGGCATACAGCCAAAGCCCGATAGACGCATACAGGTTAAGCCAACCTGATCTTAAAGGGACTGCCCGCTACATGAGTATGGCCGGAGCGTTCGGGGCTCTTGGAGGCGACCTCTCGACTCTGTCGCACAATCCGGCCGGCATAGGCGTTTACAGGAACAACGAAGTAGGGTTTACGCTGGATCTGGACATGCAGCATTCCGAATCGAAGTCGAACGCCTTCACCACGGGGGTAGACCAGACCAAGTTTTATCTGAACAACATCGGGTTCGTATGGACCCTTCGGTTGCCGAGCACGACGTGTCCCAACTTCAACATCGGGTTTACCTACGACAAGAGCACATCGTTCAACAGGCGATATCGCGGTGCGATAAATCTGACGAACTCACTTTCGAACTATATTGCGGCCACGACTACAGAAGGCGGTTATACTCCCGGCCAACTGTTGGGGGAAACGGATAAGGACGATCCTTATAACCCGACAAGCGGCTACGGCGCACCCTGGCTGTCGGTACTGGCTGCGCAAGGTTATCTGATTTCATCGCAGCCGGTCAAAGGATACAACAAACCGAATTACGAAGGCCAATGGAATAGCAACACATCAGGCATCGGATATTTTGACGTGACCGAATCGGGGTGTGTGGACTCTTACAACATCGCCCTCGGCGGCAACATATCGAATGTGGTGTATTGGGGTATGGACTTCGACATCACCCACATGAGCTACACGCTGACTCCCAACTGGACCGAATACCTGACGAACGCCCAGGTGCCCGACGACAATGACGTGCTCGAAACGATGAATTCACAGTGGACCCTTTCGAACTATTATCGTTGTACAGGCACGGGGTTCAACTATAAACTGGGGTTGATCGTGAAGCCTATACAGGAGCTTCGCCTGGGGTTCTCTTTCCAAACGCCGACATGGTATAACCTCACGGAAAACTTCTGGGGAGACCTCGACGCCGTATTCACGGGTCAAAACAAGGATCCGGAGTCGGTATTGGCCCAAACGCCTGAGGGCTACAACACCGTGAATTTCCGCACTCCATGGAAAATCAACGCGAGCGCTGCCGCCGTTCTCTTCAACCGCCTTATCATCTCGGCCGAATATGAATGGACGAAATATAAGAGCATGAAGTATTCCACTCCTACCTATTATGGGTACGGGAACGACTACGGCTACTGGGATGACTTCTATCCATATCCGTGGGACCCGTGGGATCCTTATGCAGCCAGCTCGAATTATGACCCGTATATCTCGAACGATTCATACTATTACACCAACGAGAATATCCGCGAGTATTACCGCAGCACCAACACGCTGCGCCTCGGGGCAGAGTTCAGAGTGACACCCCAGCTGAGCGTAAGGGCCGGCTACAGCGTTGTGAGCTCGCCGGTAAACGACGACGCGAAAAGCTACATGATAGAAACGGCAGGGACAGTGCCCAACTATCGCTGGGACAACACCACGAATTACGTGACCTGCGGTCTCGGATATAAGATAAAGAATTTCTACATCGATCTGGCTTACGTCTATAAGCAGATGAGCTCGACGTTCCACGCGTTCTCGCCCTGGTACAACTTCAACGAAGGGGAGGCCGGGTATATCCCGAACAAGCTGAATGTAGAGACACAGACGGCAGCCCTGTCGTTCAAGAATTCACAAGTAGTATTATCAGCCGGATTCAAATTCTAAGATGAAAATCAACCTAAAAAGGCCTCATGCATTCGCCTCGATTCTGATGATCGGGGCGATAAATGTATGCATGGGTGCCACACATCACCCCACGGCGCAAGACGAAGGACCCTTGCGCCATCATTCTTTTGTAGACATACAGGAAGATTCCCTGCGAGCCAACCACAAGATCATCTATATCGACGGGAAGCCCGTGCAGTTGACCGAAGAGCACCTCGACTCTGTAAGAAGGATGATCGATATGTTTTATTTCGACCAATTCCGCAACTTCTCCGACCCTGCAGCGCCCTATTTCCTCTTCATGAGCAAAGACGCGCAGCTGGCGATGGGTGTGGGCGGTTGCGTGAGGATGCGCGCCTGGTATGACTGGGGAGGAGCGATTCCTGCCAACGGGTTTGCGCCTTACCTGATACCGATGGAGCCGGATCCGACGAACATGAGGAAATTCGGCACGACACCTTCCGGATCTACGCTCTTCTTCAGAGTAATAGGCCGAAACAAGAAACTTGGTGATTACCAGCTCTATATCGAGGCTAATTTCAACGGATACGGCGGAAAAGACTTTCACCTGAAGAAAGCGTACGCATCAATCAACGACTGGACAATCGGCTACGCTTCGACCACCTTCTCCGACCCGGCCGCCCTTCCTCCGACAGTGGATGCCTCAGGGCCCAACAACAAACTGTCGTCGACGTCGGTGCTGGTGAGATATATGCATAATTTCGGGAAACACTGGACCCTCGCCACCTCCGTGGAGACACCGGCATCGGCAATGAGCCTCGACGAGAACACGAAGAAAGTGACCGACTGGCTGCCCGATTTCGCCGCCTTCATGCAATACGCCTGGGGTAGGAGCGAGCACATCCGTCTGGCAGGTATTGTGCGGACACTTTCATACCGCGACCTGCTTCAAAAGAAGAACTTCAACAAAGTAGGGTGGGGTTTGCTGCTGTCGGGGGTAGTGCACCCCATACCGCAACTGACGGCCTACGGAAACGTATGTTACGGCCAAGGGTATGAAAGCTTATGCGGCGACCTGCAGATTGGGAATTACGACCTTGTGGCGATGCCAGACGGAAGCGGAAAGATGTATGCCCCCTTTGCATTGGGGTGGAACCTCGGCGTACAATACAACATCCTTCCGAACCTCTTCGCGTCATTGACATTCTCGGAGAGCCGATATTTTGCAAAAGAAGGAACTGACGGGAGCGAATACAAGTGGGGCAACTTCTTGGCAGCCAACGTATTCTGGAACATCACCCCGCGCATACAGTGCGGACTTGAGTTCGACACCGGCGAGCGTAAAAACATAGACGGGCGCCACAGGAGAGCCCAGCGAGTAGGGGCGATGGCCCAGTTCTCATTCTAAAGAGCATTACAAACGAGCTAAAAAGGAAGAAGCACACAAGGTAAAAAAGACGCACGAGGTAAAGAGGAAGAAATGAGCTAAAGAGGAAGATGCAAACGAGTCAACCACAACCAACATCAACCAATACCGGAGGAGCCGCTCCCGACAAGCGGCACAAGATATTGCATATCATAGGGCAGGTCTGCAAGATAGTCCTTCCTATGGGAATAAGCGTGCTGATGCTGCTATGGCTGTTCCATAAAGTGGACCCCGATAAAATCAAGGCTGTGATCTACGACGGCGTCCGGTTTGAGTATCTGGCAGCGATGATGTTTCTGACGATGCTTTCGTTTATCATCCGAGGGATCCGTTGGGGAATCCAGCTGCGGGCAGCCGGCGTGCCGCGGATGACCCCCGTGGCTGAGTGTGTGCCTATCTTCAGCGCCTACGCCATCAACCTTATAGTGCAGTTTTTAGGGGAAGCGTGGCGGTGCATCTACGTGGCCCGCAGGGAGAAGGTGAAACTGGCGACGATAGTCGGCACCGACATCGGAGACCGGGGCTCGGACTTTGTGATGATACTTTCGATAATTGCGCTTACCCTTGGAGTGGCGTCGCACCAGATTCATCAATTCTTTCAGGAGTATCCGCTGGGGCGAGTTATCGAACACCTCTTTGAGAAATGGTGGCTCTACACCGCCATCGTTCTCTTCATCGCGATCTTCGTGATTGCAGACCGGAAGTGGAAGAACACGAAATTCTTCTCGGGAGTGAATCTGAGCGTGAGGCGGATGTGGGACGGGTTCAGAGTACTGTTCTATATGAAAGGCCGCTGGGCCTACCTCTGGTTCACCTTCGGAATCTGGATCTGCTACTTCCTGGAGACCTATCTTTGCTTCTACGCCTTCCCGTTTACCCGGGAGCTGGTAGAGATGCACGGAAGCGCCTACGGCCTGATACCCGGGCTGGTAGTCTTCGTTTTCGGCGCAATGAGTATGATAGTGCCGAGCAACGGCGGCCTCGGACCGTGGAACATCGCGGTGATGTATGCCCTGATGCTTTATGGTGTGAGCCGGTCGGATGCGGCGGCTTATTCACTGGTGGTATGGGGGTGTCAGGCGGCGATGATCGTGGCATTGGGTATCTTCAGCGCCATATACGTGATGACAACCCGGAAACGCGAGGATGCGACACCTGGCGCTACCGCTGCAGAACAGAAACAGGGAGAATAACCCGAAGAAAGGAAGAAGAAGCGAGGAAGCAAGAAACAAACGGGCACAAGAATTGCAGAATGCATCCGTATGAACAAGAAGAGAAGCGGAATAGAAGTATACGGCGCACGGACTAACAATCTGAAAAACATAGATGTAAAATTTCCCCACAACAGCCTCTCGGTGATCACCGGGTTGAGCGGTTGCGGGAAATCGTCGCTTGCCTTCGACACCATCTTTGCCGAGGGCCAGCGCAGGTATATCGAGACATTTTCAGCCTACGCCCGGAATATGCTCGGCACATTGGAGCGCCCGGATGTGGATAAAATCACGGGGTTGAGCCCTGTGATCAGCATAGAACAGAAGACAGTAAACAAGAATCCCCGCAGCACCGTGGGGACCACGACAGAGATATACGACTTCCTACGTCTGCTCTTCGCAAGAGTGGGCGTGCCATACAGCTACATCTCCGGGAAGCCGATGATCAAATACACGCAGCAAGAGATCATCGACCTCATAACCGAAGAGTACAGCGGGAAGAAAATCTATATCCTTGCACCTTTGGTAAAGAACAGGAAGGGGCATTATAAGGAATTGTTTGAGAGCCTTCGGAAGAAGGGGTATCTTCGCGTATACGTAGACGACGAATTGCGCGAGCTCACTTACGGGATGAAGCTTGACCGGTATAAGAACCACTCCATCGACCTGGTGGTGGACAGGCTGAGAGCATCCGACGAAGACCTTCCCAGACTCCGCAACACCATAGAAGAGGCGTTGCGTCAAGGAGGGAAACAGCTTAAGATAATGGATGCCGACAGCGGTGAAGTGCGTCATTTCAGCCAGCTGATGATGGACCCCGAGAACGGATTGTCGTATCCGGAGCCGGCACCGCATAATTTCTCCTTCAATTCTCCCCAGGGGGCCTGCCCGGTGTGCAAAGGACTGGGGACGGTGAATGCAGTAGACTTCGACAAAGTGATTCCCGACAGGAACAAGACAATTGCCGAAGGAGGTATAGCGCCACTCGGGAAATATAAAAATTCACTGATATTCTGGCAGATAGAAGCCATCTGCCGTCTCCACGACACAGATATCCACACTCCGCTCAAAGATTTTCCTGCCGAAGCTCTCGACGATATTCTGAACGGAACAAACGAACGCCTTCACCTCCACACCGACGCCGGAATCGTAAACCATCTGAATATGGAATACAACGGCCTGGTCAAATATATCGAAATGCAGGCACAGGAAGACGCCGGGTATGACGCCAACAAGTGGAGCAACCAATTTTACACAAAGCAGACGTGTCCGGAATGCGAGGGAAGAAGACTCAACAAAGTGGCGTTGCACCATTACATAGAAGGTCGCAACATATCCGAACTCTCGGAGATGGAGATCTCGGACCTTTATGCCTGGACCAAGGCACTCCCGGAGAAGCTGAAAGGGAAAGATAAGAAAGTTGCATCGGAGATATTGAAAGAGATCAACAGCCGACTTAAATTCCTGATAGATGTAGGCCTTGACTACATCACCCTCAACCGGACGAGCGGCACACTGAGCGGGGGCGAGAGCCAGCGCATACGCCTTGCCACCCAGATGGGGAGCCAGCTCGTAAACGTGCTTTATATCCTTGACGAACCATCCATAGGGCTGCATCAGAAAGACAACAAGAAGCTGATATCGAGCCTCAAGACCTTGCGCGACGCGGGGAACTCCGTGATAGTAGTGGAGCACGATAAAGATATAATGGAAGAGGCCGACTATATCGTAGACATCGGACCCGGGGCAGGGAGCCACGGAGGGGAAGTGGTGTTCCAAGGGACTCCCAAGATGATGAAGAAAGGGAGGAGCCTCACTGCGAGCTACCTGAACGGGAAGAGAAACACCGGTATGCCCGATAACCGACGGGAGGGAAGCGGTAAATATCTGACCATAAAGGGGGCTACCGGGCACAACCTGAAAGACGTAACCTTGAGGTTGCCGTTAGGGAAGTTTGTGTGCATCACAGGCGTCAGCGGCTCGGGGAAATCGTCGCTCATCAACGGCACCCTTCAGCCCATCTTGAGCAAAAAATTCTATAATTCGTTGCAACAGCCACTCCCATACGCGGAGTACGAGGGGATTGAGAACGTAGATAAGGTGGTTACCGTAGACCAATCGCCTCTGGGACATTCCCCAAGGTCAAATCCGGCGACATACACCGGCCTCTTTGCCGATATCAGGAAACTCTTTGTAGAGCTGCCGGAATCTAAAATCAGAGGCTACAAACCGGGAAGATTCTCGTTCAACGTGGCAGGCGGCCGATGCGAAGTGTGCAAAGGCAACGGCTACCGCACCATCGAGATGAACTTCCTGCCCAACGTGCTCGTGCCTTGCGAGCATTGCCACGGAAAGCGCTACAACAGAGAAACGCTCGAAGTGAGATACAAAGGTAAGTCGATATCCGACGTACTTGATATGACCGTAGACGAAGCCGTGACCTTTTTTGAAAACATTCCGGCTATCTACCGAAAAGTTAAAGTGCTACAGGAGATCGGTCTTGGATACATCAAGCTGGGACAGCCGTCGAGCACACTGAGCGGCGGCGAGAACCAACGCGTGAAGTTGGCCACCGAGCTTGCAAAGAAAGACACGGGGAAAACCGTCTTTCTCCTCGACGAGCCCACCACCGGTCTGCACTTCGAGGATATCAGGATATTGCTCAAAGTGATCAACAGGCTTGTGGAGAAAGGGAACACCGTAGTGGTGATCGAGCATAACCTCGACATAATCAAGAATTCGGACTACATCATCGATATGGGTCCGGAGGGAGGTAAAGGCGGCGGCAGCATCGTGGCCGAAGGTACGCCCGAAGAGATAGCGCTCCTGGAGTCGCCCACCGCGGAGTTCCTGCGGAAAGAGTTGGAAGAAAGCAAAAAGTAAAGAAGAGATATGGCAAAAGAGATCGAACGGACCTTCCTGGTCAAAAACGAAGATTATAAGGATATGTGCATAAACAAGATACACATCATCCAGGGGTATCTCAACAGGGATCCGCACCGCACCGTGAGAGTGCGTATTACCGACGACGATGCGTTTTTGACCATCAAAGGGAAGACCGTGGGGTTTGAGCGGGAAGAGTTTGAGTATAAGATACCCAAGCGCGAGGGGGAGGCTCTGATGAAGCTGTGCGACGGGCGCATACTCGACAAGACCCGCTATCTTGTGCCATACGAGAACCACATCTGGGAGATAGACGAATATCACGGCGATCTGGAGGGGCTTGTGGTGACAGAAGTGGAGCTCGAGCGGTGTGACGAACCGGTGAAGCTCGCGCCGTTTGCCGGCGAAGAAGTGTCGGGCGACCCGAAGTATTTCAATTCCAATCTATGACCTTGACCGCAGGTAGGGGATGGCGACTCTTTGTCATCCTTTCTTTTATATTGGCAGTCGCCTTCACGAGCGAAGGGAGTCAGGTTCCGAAAGAGAAAGTGACGGAGCTTGAGGAGGTGATTGTGCGCCCCAAGCGGCAGAAATATAAGAAGAAAGGGAACCCTGCCTACGAACTGATGCAAGAAGTGCGCGCGAAAGCTCCGCTCTACGACCCGTCGGCGGACAGCGCCTACAGCTATGACTATTACGAGAAAATCGTACTGGGGATGAACGATATGGCCGTAGACAGCACCTCGCGACGCCTCGGATTTCTGACAGCATACGCCGACACGGCGGTCAACACGGGGAAACCGGTGGTGCTTCTCTCAATAAAAGAGAGGATAGGCTCGCATCTGGAAACCAACGACCCCAGGAGGGAGAAAGACGTGATCTACAGCAAGAAGAGCGAAGGGATCGACAAGGGGTTGAATCAAGACAACGTAAACAAGATGCTGGAGGATATCCTGCGCAACATCGACATCTACGGCAACGACATCACCCTGATGCAGCAGCGGTTTGTCTCTCCCCTCGGAAGGCTGGCCGGCGACTATTATCATTACTCCATCACCGACACCGTAACCTTTCCGGAAGATGCGAGAAAATACGTAGAGCTGTCGTTCGCGCCGGTTAATCCCGAGTCGTTCAGTTTCAACGGGAAACTGTATGTGGCCGACGACAGCACTCGCTTCATCAAGAAAGTGACCATGCGTGTTCCACAGGCTATCAATCTCAATTATATCGACAACATCTTCATAAATCAGGAATTCAAGCAAGACGCCTTGGGGAAAAGACACAAGGCGACCGACGACTTGGCTCTGGAAGTGCGGATAATCCCCGGCACTCCATCTTTCTATGCCCGAAAAGAGACGCATGCCTATAACTTCGACTCCGAGATAAGAGACGAGCTGAAGTTTGCCCTCCACGACCTCGGCAACGAGATAGAGATAAATGAGTATCAAGGTCCTACCATGGACCAGCTGTGGAATCAGATGCGGATAGTGCCACTGAAGGAGGCCGAGCTCAACCTGACGGGGCTCCATGCCGAGATGAAGAAGAAAAGCCCTTTGTTTTATTGGGGCGAGAAAATCGTGGTGATACTGGCAAAAGGATATGTGGGCACAAGCGTGAAAGGAGCGCCGAGCAAGTTTGACTTCGGCCCGGTAAACACGCTGATATCCTATAATACTTTGGAGGGAGTGAGGCTCAGAGTAGGGGGTATGACCACGGGCTCTCTTTCGCCTCATCTTTTCGGGAGAGGGTATGTGGCCTACGGATTTCGCGACCATAAATGGAAATATCTCGCTGAAGCAGAGTATTCCTTCAGGCCCAAGAAGCTGCACGCCAGAGAGTTTCCGATACATTCGCTCCGCGCCACCCACAGCTACGACGTGGACATGCTCGGGCAACATTATCTCTTTACCAATCCCGACAACATCTTTCTCTCTCTTAAGCGCTCCGGGAGCGACCTGGCTACCTACCGAAGGCTGAGCATGCTTGAATATACATTGGAGTTGAAAAACAACTTCTCGCTGGTAGCGGGGTTCAAGCATCAGATACAGTTTGCAACGAGGTTTGTGCCGTTTATAAACGGTAACGGGAGATCTTTCGGCAACTTCACGCAGTCGTCTTTTTTCATTCGGCTGCGTTATGCCCCCGGCGAAGTGTTCCACCAGGGGAGGACAATGCGAATGCCTATCAATATGGACGCACCGGTGATACAGCTGACCCACGAATACGGGCCCAAGGGATTTCTGGGAAGCGCTTTTACGCTGAATGTGACGGAATTGTCGTTTCAGAAGCGGTTTTGGTTCTCCTCGTTCGGTTTTGCCGACGTGATATTGAAAGGAGGGAAAGTGTGGAGCAAAGTGCAGTATCCGGCGTTGCTTTGGCCAAACGCCAACCTCTCGTTCACCATTCAGCCGGAGAGTTACTCCCTGATGAATCCGATGGAGTTTGCGAACGACTGGTATGGAGCGCTTGATTTGACTTACTGGCTCAACGGATTGATATTCAACAGGATTCCTTACGTCAACAAAGCAAAACTCCGCGAAGTGGTAACCTTCAAGATGCTTATGGGAGGGCTGAGCAGAAAGAACAATCCGGAAAATGATCCTGAACTATATCGCTTTCCGAGCGACTCCGATACCCACATAATGGGACGCACGCCTTATATGGAGATAGGCGCGGGGATTGATAATATCCTGACAATCTTGCGAGTAGATTACGTATGGAGGCTCAGCTACCGGGATGTTCCGGGGATTGACAGGTCGGGCTTGAGGATATCGCTGCATTTCTCGTTTTAGCGAAGACAGATTAATTTTCGCCAAAATTTTGTAGATTGGCAAAACGGGTTTATATTTGCAGTTAGGATTGGGGGAAACATTTTTGAGGGGGAGAAGTTGGAAGCGACAGGAGATAAAAAATTTTAACTAATTGAAAATAAGGATATGAGCAAACCGTATGTAATGGGTGTCGACATAGGTGGCACCAACACAGTGTTCGGAATAGTTGATGCAAGAGGTCACGTTGTGGCCAGCGATTCAATTAAAACGTTGAAGCACACCGACTTTGATTCGTATATCGAAGAACTTCACGCAGAAATGGAACGCCTGATAAAGGCGAATGACGCCGAAGACCAGATACAGGGCATCGGCATCGGCGCCCCGAATGCCAACTATTATACCGGTGAAATTCAGAACCCGCCGAACCTGCCGTGGGGCGACGTGATTCCTCTCGCCGAAAAGATGAGCAAAGCTTTCGGAGGTATTCCCGTGGCCATCACCAACGACGCCAACGCCGCCGCCCTCGGAGAGATGACATACGGAGCAGCCCGAGGACTCAGAGATTTCATTATGATTACGTTAGGCACCGGCGTAGGGTCCGGAATCGTAATCAACGGGCAGTTGGTTTACGGGCATGACGGATTTGCAGGCGAGCTGGGACACATCGTAGTGAAGAGGAACAACGGGCGCATGTGCGGATGCGGCAGAACCGGTTGCCTGGAGGCTTATTGCTCGGCAACGGGTGTGGCCCGCACTGCACGCGAGTTTATCGAACTCCGCTCCGAACCTTCAAAACTGCGCGATATCCCCGTGGAAGAAATCACTTCGAAACACGTATATGACGCAGCTGTAGCGGGCGACAAGATGGCCAAGGAAATCTTCGAATACACCGCCAAAATTCTCGGCGATGCATTGGCCGACATGGTAGCATTCTCGAGCCCGCAGGCCATCATCCTCTTCGGCGGCTTGGCCAAGAGCGGCGACCTTCTTCTCAAGCCTCTGCGCGAAGAATTTGAGAAGGCGCTCATGCCGATTTTCAAAGGGAAATGCAAAATCCTTGTTTCCGAACTTAAGGAAGCTGACGCAGCCGTGCTCGGCGCTTCGGCTCTGGGCTGGGAGGCCAAGTATCGCTACGAAGGTTGAAACTTTCGATACGAAAATTAACAAGGGAGCCTGAATGGCTCCCTTTTTTCATTCCTGGGTGGATGAGAAGGATTTGAGATGGTGGTAGAGCTGATGGACGGGGAGACCCATGACATTGTAGAAAGAGCCGCGCACACCCTCTACTCCAACGGCACCGATCCACTCCTGGATGCCATAGGCTCCGGCCTTATCCAGAGGTTTGTACGTGTCGACATAAAAGTCGATGTCGGCGGGGGTAAGGGGAGCGAAAAACACTTCGGTAACTACTGAGAAAGTCTCGGATTTACGGGCCGAGGTAAGCGAGACACCGGTTATAACCCGATGTGTGCGCCCCGAGAGCCGATGAAGCATTCTTTTCGCGTCATCAAGGGAGGCGGGCTTGCCGATGATCTCGTTGTCGAGCACCACCACGGTGTCTGCGGTAACAAGAATATCATCGCCGGCGAGCGTGGGTCGGAAGGCTTCAGCCTTTAAAGATGAAAGGAAGGCGGGAACCTCTTCCACGGGCAAATCAGCCGGGTAGACCTCCTCTACCTCCGGACCTTCCACTATGCGGAAATCAACATTCAAAAGTTTTAGCAACTCTCTTCTGCGGGGTGATTTACTTGCAAGCAACAACATAATACTCAAATATTTAGTTACCGGTGGAATACTATATAGACATTACCATTTATAAGCTTTCTCTTCGTTGGCAGACCATAGGCCGCGAGCTTTCATCACCTGCTCGATCAAGTCTCTGGCAGCGCCGTAGCCTCCGCTGAATTTCGAGATATAAAGGGATTCGGACTTAACCTCCCAAGCGGCGTCGTAAGGGGCGGTGGGGAGTCCCACATACCGGAGGCAGCGGAGGTCGGGGATGTCGTCTCCCATATATGCCACCTCCTCGGGGAGCAAAGATTCCCGCTCCATCCATGATTTGAGCACGGGGAGCTTGTCTGCCACGTTTTCGTAGTAGGCATCAATCCCCAGGAGTTTCATCCGGGCGGCAACGGGAGCGGAGAAACCGCCGGTGATCACAGCCAGTTTGAGTCCGGATTTGACGGCGAGCTGCATAGCATAGCCGTCTTTGACGTTACCCATTCGTCGGGGGTGCCCGTCGTCGTCGAGCGGGAGGGTGGAGGGGGAGAGTACCCCGTCGACATCAAAAACAATACCTTTTATCTTGGTGAGGTCGTAGTCAATTTTGCTCATGGGAGTGGCGGTTGATTATATAATCGGAAAGGAGTCTGTAAATTTTTGCTTTTTCGGGGTCGTGGGCCAAGCTTGCCAGATGCGCATCCATTACGGCATTATCGTTACGGACTGCAGGGCCGGTCTGCGAATTTAGAGGGGAGTTGGAGAGTGCCTTCTCAAGCGTTTGCTTCAGCAGGGGATGGAGGGCCGAGAAGTCAAGACCGTCGGCCTGCAGGATGTCGGATGCGATTGTCCAGAGTGCGTTGGTGAAATTGCATGCGAAAACGGAGGCGAGATGGAGGGTCTTGCGCCGTTCGCCGTTACATTCTGTCACGGAATCGAACGCAGAAGAAGCCAAAGAGCTGAGAATCTGCACCGTTTCGGGAGAATTGCCTTCGATGAAAAGAGATATCGGGCGGTAGTCAGCAATCTGGACCTGCCGGCTGAACGTCTGCATCGGATAGAAGACACCGTAATTCCTTGCGTAGGGGGAGAGCACATCTACGGGAACGGACCCGGCGGTGTGGGCCAGAATGCCTGAGAAAGAGGGGATTATAGCATTTACTTTCGCGGCAACCGAGGGGATTGCAGAATCTCTGACCGTAAGCAACACCACCTCGCAATCGGGGGTTAGACGCTCGATTTCAGCCGTCGGGAGAAGTTTCACCTCATGGCCGGCGTCACGAAGGGCCTTCCCAAGGTGGGGGCCGACGTTTCCGTTACCTATAATCGCCAATTTCATTTCTCAGGATGCGTGTTTAGAGGATGGTTGTATCGTTATCGAGGGGATAGAGAGGTGCGGATACATGGCCGCGGATGAAAGAGTTGCGTTCGGGAGAGATGTTGGCGCAATCGACTGCTACATGGCCCATCGTGCGCCTCAGATTAATCTCGACGCAGGGATGAATCACGCCGTCTGCATCGGCCATCATGTCAATCCCGCACTTCCCCTCATAATAAGGCGCCACCAAGCCACTAAGCAAATCTTTCTGAGCCTCGATGATTGACATCGAAAAAGCCGGAGCATAGTGACGAACATAACTTTCAAGGTCGGCTTGGGAGGCTGAAAGGTTCCCTTTATATTTACCGCGGCCGTCGGAGAGGGAAACGGAAAGGCCGTAGAAATTTACCTCCTTGTCTGCTATATCCCAGAGAGAAGCGAAGTTGAGGACAGAGTTTATCCTCCGCTCGGCCAAGATAGAGCCTTGTTTTCTCAAGGCACCGCGCAGCCATTGCTCTGTCTGCGAGGCATTAAGCTCCGAGGTATCGAGAACACCGCGACCACCGCCGCTCCAAGGCATTTTGAAATAGCAATCGGGATGGGAATGATAAAACTCCATCGCGTCTTCGAGCCGTGAGAACTCTTCAGGTGAGATGGAGTGGTTCATACCTTTATTAAAATCTATTGTCAACCTTCTGTGGGCCAAGCGTTTGATTTGAGCCAAAACCTCGGGAGAAGGGAGGAGGGCGTTTTCGATGCCCAGCTTTGCCAGGCGGAAGGAGAGGGAGGGATTCCAGCCCCAGGGATCAATCCGGGTGATTTTAGGCAAGATTGCCTCTATAGATCTTACTTCCGAGCAGTCAGCCGCTGAAGCTAAACGGCCGTCGGGGAGGATGATGAAATCGTCTTCGCAGCTCCAAAAGAGAGGAAGGAATCGCAGGTGTGCAGCCAAAGCTGAAATAGAAGCCGGCGCTGAATAGTAGGGTTTTCCATCGGCCAGAGCGTATTCTTGGTCGGGATTGAAAACAAGCAGACGCGACATCGGCTACACCCGAAAAAACAACCTTCCCTTATTTCCCCAGATTGTCTTTCTGCTTGGCGGGATTGGAGAAGTAAAGCTTATGCTCGATGTACTCCTGAGTGGCTATGAGCGAGGGCTTGGGAAGCTTTTCGTAGAACTTTGAGATTTCGATCTGCTCGCGGTTTTCGGAGATTTCCTCGAGGTTGTCGGTATTGTTACCTTTGAACTCGGCGAGTTTCTTCTCGAGCTCATTTTTCATTTCCACGGATATCTGGTTTGCTCTCTTGCCGATAACGCAGATAGTTTCGTATACATTGCCAGTCTGCTGCGACATTGCGAGCATATCGCGGGTCACGGTGTTGAGCGGTGCGTTGCTTTTCTTGAAATCCATAACTTATTAATCTTGAACGTGATGTCTTGCTATTTTAAAAATTGTATCTGCTTCTTTGCGATTTTTGGTATTGGGGTAGTTGTTGATAAATGAGTAGTATTCATCAACCACGTCTCTGAATCTTTCCTCTTTCTTTTCGGCCACACTCTGATTGGCCTCCTGGAATTTCGACTTCAGAATCAGCATCTCAAACTCCTCACGATATTTGGAGTAGGGGTAGTTGCGCAGAGCGTTCTGGGCGGTGATGATGGCCGATTCGTAGTTGTTGCCGAGGAAATTGCCAAGGTTGTAGTAAAGCTGGGCGTTCTGCAACTCTTTGAGGGTCAGCTTGTCCTGCAGTTCAAAGATGGCATTCTGCGCTATGTTGACCTTGTCGCTCTTCGGGAAGAAATCAATGAACCCCTGCAGCTCTTCGATCCCTTTGCGGGTGTTGCTCTGGTCGAGCTGGGGGTCTGGGGAGCTGAGGTAGTAGCCGTAGCCGCTGTAGAAGCGGGCCAGCTCGGCATATTTACCCTTGGGATAGCGGTTGTAATAGGTCTTGAAATATACGCCTGAGTTGAGGTAATCCTTGTTTTCGTAGTAGGACATACCGAGGAGGAACAGCGCTTCTTCGCCCTTCGGACCACCACGGAGAGGGGTGATGACGTCGTTGAGCACCATCGCTGCCTGGAGATACTTCTTCTGGTCGTATGCACGCTGTGCATACTCAAACTTATAATCTACATCGTTGGATTTCATCACTTTAGTATATTCCGTACAGGAAGAAAGCGACGCAACGACGAGCAAAAGAAGAAATAATTTTTTCATTCCGATTACCATATAGGCGCAATAATCGGCAAAGTTAATAAAAAAATCCCGGATACGCAACGAAAAAAGAAAGGGGAGAGGGCGATTTTGAAGGAGGGGAAAAGGATGGTAAGGGCCTTAAGGGCCTTAAGGGCTTTAAGGACTTTAAGGGCCTTAAGGGCTTTAAGGAGATGAGGAGCAATTTGGGGTTAGGGGAGGGCTGGGATGAAAAAGTCCGGCTTTAGGGGAGCCGGACTTTGGTATTTAGGGTTGGATATTTTTGAGTAATTGCAATCTAAGAGGGTATTGCGAGGGGTTGGGGTTTAATCAAAATCATTCCATTCGCCTACGATTTGCCTCAAGTTGTCGCAACCGACGTTCTGGATGTTGGTGAGCATGCTGTTGTTGGTCACGTTGAGGTAGGAGAGCATGTTGTCGAAGCTTACGTCGAGAGTAACCAGCTGATTGTTAGCGAGGTTGAGACGCTGCAGGAAGTATTGATTGGCAAGATTAACTGAGGTGAGGTCGTTCCAGGAGAGGTTGATGAATGCCACGTTGGGGCAGTTATCAAGTTGGAAGCCAGTCAGATCGTTGTAAGGAGCGTAGATATCGTTGAGAGCGGGGCAGTTGTTGGCTGCGAGCTGTGTCATGTGATTGTCGCTGCAGAAGAGAGTAACGAGTGACTTAAGGTCTTGGATATAAAGCTTTTGAATCTTGTTGCCGCCGATGTTGAGGTTTTCGAGCTTAACAAGGCCTGCGAGCTCCATACCGGTGAGTTCGTTGTAGCCGGCGTAGAGAGTCTTAAGATTCTGGCAGTTAGTTACTTGAAGCTGCTCGAGACGGTTGCTCATACAGTTGAGATACTCAAGATTCATTGCGTTTGACACGTCGAGCACCGAGATTTGGTTGGCCGAGATGTTCAGTTTCTGCAGGAAGGGACAACCGGTGAGGTTGATTGAAGAGAGCTTGTTGCGGTTGAGTTTCAGCTGAACGAGCTGGCTGCAGCCGTTGGTCTGCAGGCTTGCAATCTGATTGCGGGAGGCGAGTACCTGGGTAAGTGCCGCGTCGTTGTTCAGATTAAGGCCAGTGATTTTGTTGTCGCATACGTTTACCTTCTCAAGATTGGTGAAACCGGAGAGGTCGAGGTTGCCTGCGAGGTCTTTGCCGTGCCAGTCGATTTCGGTAACGTGACCGTTAACGATGGTAAGGCCTTCGGCTTGAGCAGGTTGCGACGGGGTAGTCTTAAGATGAGAAGCGTTATTTCCTTCCTTTGCCGAAGCTTGGCTAAGGAAACTGGAAAGGGCTTTGGCTTCATTTTTCACCAGATTCTGAGCAGAAACAGAAACGGAAGCCATCAAAGCCACGATCATTGTCAATGCTAATTTTTTCATATTAAATAGTTTTTAGTTTTTAAATTCAAAATTTAGAAAGCGTTGGGAGATTGCTCTGAGAAAGCCGATGGGACGGCGGTCAGAAATCTCTTTATTTTAAAACGAAAAAATACTCTCAAAAGTTTTCAATAATGAAAAAAATTACTTTCAGAAAAAAAGAAATGAGGAAGGAAGGCGATTTAAGAGAAAACGGAACACGTGAAGCGAGTGGTGCCGAGGAGTAGGGATCAAAATGTAAAATGAGAAGTAGAGGCGCCCTAAGCGATCACCGATATTGATATTTCCGAAGCGCTATTTAACATAATATGAATTATAATTCAAAAGGGCGTTTTTATTTTAGGAGGCAACTTCGGAGGCATTTGGAGCGAGGGAAATTGGAGAACCTGAAACGGTTGGATGAGTGGGCGAAAAATTGGAGAATCTGAAGCGCTGGTATTGGAGGGCTGAAAATTGGGGATTCTGAGACGGTGGGATTGATGGGTTGGAAATTGGAGATTCTAAAGCTCTGGAATTGGTTGAGGAAAATTTAGGAGGATTAGGATTTGAAAATTGGCGGCTAATTCGGGATTAATTTGTAATTTTGCATTTTAGAGCCTATTCAATATAAATAAAGGAGCTCGGGGATGCTACTTCGATTAATTTGAAGGGATGAGGCTCGAAAATTCGCAATGAAGTTTGAAGTAAAGAAGACTCTTGATAATTCGCAGGCACGCGCCGGGGAAATCACCACCGACCATGGCAGGATACAGACTCCTATATTTATGCCGGTCGGGACCGATGCTTCGGTGAAGGCCGTGGATCAACGGCAGTTGACAGACACCGTCAAGGCGCAGATCATACTCGGAAACACCTATCACCTCTATTTAAGGCCGGGACTCGACATCCTGCATAGAGCCGGAGGATTGCATCAATTCATGCATTGGGACCGCCCAATCCTCACAGACTCAGGAGGTTTCCAGGTATTTTCGCTCTCTTCAATCCGCAAGTTGAAGGACGAAGGCGTGGAGTTTCGCAGTCATATCGACGGGTCGAAACATTTCTTTACGCCTGAAAATATAGTTGATACACAGCGTATTATCGGTTCGGATATCATGATGGCGCTCGATGAGTGCACTCCCGGAAACGCCGACTATGAGTATGCCAAGAAATCACTTGAACTCACCACCAAGTGGCTCAAACGCGGGTATGCCCATTTCAAGGCAACGGAACCTCTATACGGCCATAGCCAGGCCTACTTCCCTATCGTTCAGGGATGCGTCTACCCCGATCTTCGCCGTCAGGCTGCCCGGATGGTGGCTGACTTAGGCGCCGAGGGGAACGCCATAGGCGGACTGGCCGTGGGAGAACCGACGGAGGTGATGTATGAGATGATCGAGGTGGTAAACGAAATCCTCCCTGCGGATAAGCCCCGCTACCTGATGGGCGTAGGCACACCGGCCAACCTGCTGGAAGCAATCGACCGTGGCGTGGATATGTTTGACTGCGTGATGCCGACGCGCAACGGCCGCAACGGGATGCTATTCACAGCGCAGGGAATCCTGAATATGCGCAACAAGAAATGGGCCGACGACTTCTCCCCTCTCGATCCGACCGGTACCGCATGGGTAGACAGCTATTTCTCAAAGGCTTACGTAAGGCATCTGTTCATAGCGCAAGAGATTCTGGCGCTCGAGATAGCGTCGATACACAACCTTACGTTCTATCTTTGGCTGGTGGGCGAAGCGCGGCGCCATATCATTGAAGGAGACTTCAAAGACTGGAAAAGAAAGATGATTGAAAACGTAACCCGTAGGCTTTGATGAAGTTTACGATACTCGACAAATATATACTGCGTAAGTTTCTCGGGACTTACTTCATGGCCACCCTCCTCTTCCTGGCCGTGATCGCCATGTTTGACGTAACCGAGAAACTCGACGCCTTTCTCACAGCGCCCCTGAAGGAGACGATACTCCATTATTTCGCCTCGTTTCTCCCCTTCTTTGCGGTGCAGCTCTCCCCTCTTTTCGTATTCATCTCCGTAATCTTTTTCACCACAAAGCTGGCCGACAATTCGGAGATAATAGCGATGCTATCGAGCGGAGTGAGCTACAAGCGGCTGCTACGCCCTTATATGGTAGGCGCAGCCGTAATCGCGTTGCTGACCTTCGTCTTGAGCAACTTCATCATCCCGCCCACCAACATCAACCGAATAAATTTCACCAACAAATACGTGAAAAACAAGAGCGTGGAGTCGCGCAGCAACATCCAGCTCGAGGTATCGCCTGGCGTAATTGCCTTCATGGGGCGTTATGAAAGGAGCAACAACACGGCCTACAGTTTCACCCTTGACAAATATGACGGGCTGACGCTGGTGTCGCGACTGTCGGCGCGCACGGCCCGGTACGACTCCACCCGCAACTACCACTGGACACTGACCAACTATCAGATACACGATTTCAACGGCGAGAAAGAGAAGATAACGAAAGGGAGGCAGCTCGACAGCATCATCACCATTGAGCCGCGCGACTTCCTGATATCGGCCAACGACCAGGAGACCCTCACCACGCCACAGCTTTCGGAATATATCGAACGCCAGCGGAACCGAGGCGTGGGTAATCTTCAGAATTTCGAAATAGAGAAAGAGAAACGAATAGCCGCCACACTTGCGGCCTTCATCCTGACCCTTATCGGAATGTCGCTTTCATCGCGCAAGGTGAAGGGAGGTATGGGAATCAACATCGGCATCGGCTTGGTGTTGAGCTTCAGCTACATCCTCTTCTCCACGATAACCAGCACGCTTGCCGTAAACGATTACACGAGTGCATTCGTGGCCATGGAGATACCGAACGTCGTGTATCTTTCCATCGGTATCTATCTCTTCTACCGATTGTCTAAAACTCGGTAATAAGCAGCCAACACTCCTAAATCTCGATTGTGAGATGGAGGTTGAACTGACGCCGCGTGAGGTAGTTGGGAACGGCATACTGGATGTCGTTGACGTCGGTTACCCAATAGTATGAGCTGACGTTGGAGATGTCGAACAAGTTGAAGACATCGAATGCCACCGTGATATTCTTGAAATGGCGCCAGAAATTAAACGGACGCACACCATCCTTGGAGTAACCCACAAGCTGATAGCTCAAACCGATATCCACCCTCTTATAGGCCGGCGCGCGGAAGTAAGACTTGTCACGGCTTACGCGCGGAGCAGTCATAGTGAGGCCGTCGGAGAAGATGCCCCGCAGAGCAAATTTAAGGCGCGGGAGCTTGGGGAAATAGTCGGTGAAATATAATCCGACGGAGTAGCGCTGATCGCTCGGGAGAGGCACATTCTTCCCGTTGAGAGTCTGGTTGGTCTTCATCAGAGAGAACGTGATCCACGAGTCGGTTCCTTCCACAAACTGCCCGAAAAGCTTGAGGTCGAGGCCCATTATATACCCCTTAGAGTCGTTGACGCCTGAGTAGTTGATTTTCAGGTTGTCGTATTCATAAGAGATGAGACGCGCCAGATTCTTGTAGTAGGCTTCGCCCGTAAGCTTGAAAGGACGGTTCATCATACGGAAAGTATAGTCCGCACCGAGCACAAACTGAATGCTACGCGGCGATTTGATCTTATTGTTGAGCACGATGTAGCCGTTGCCGTACTCATCCTCGCGGGCCTCGCGATACTCCTTGTAGAAAGGCGACTGATAATAGACGCCGGCGGCAATTCGGTACGTCCAGCGGTTGAAATTGATGGGAGAGATGCTGAAATTTACCCTCGGCGACACAAGAAACTCCTTGTTGAAGCTCCAGTAGGAGAAGCGCAGGCCTCCGTTGAGGGTCATATAAGCGTGGGAATTACTCAGATAGACGGCATCCTCGAGGTAGAAAGCCAAACGATTTGTGGAAATGTCCTGGCGCGAGGAGAGATTATAAATAAGGTGCACGCCCTCGGGCAATGTGGGGAGCGAGTATCCGGCCGAATCGCGCCACTCCCACTCCTTGGTGCGGTCTCTGAAGCTCTCGTGTTGAAAAGAGAGCCCGTAGGAGAAATTGTTGCTCCTGACGGCCGAGGTTCCCTTCAGCGCAAACTGCACCACACTGGCTCTCAGGCGGTTGCGGGAGTGTTCCATATATTTGCCCACGCCGAGCTCGCCACCTATCCCCTCTTCGCCACCCGTTCCGGCCTGATCGAGCCAATATTCGCCGGAGATGTCATAGCTCACCAGCTCGTTGGTGAGGAAAGCAGAGATGCTCGCTCCGACAGTATTGGCGCGATTGATCTTGTAGGTGGCTGAGAACGTGCCGAAATAAGTCTCAAACTTATCCTTCTCCTCGCCGTCGAAATAGACCTTGAACGATTTCGTGTCGCTTGAGGTGCCGAAGCTTGTTTCCCGGTCAGCGGGTTTGAAGTTGTAATGATTGAGGGAGATGTTGCCCAAGAGATTGAAGCTCAACCGGTCGTTGGCCTTCAGATTGATATTGGTCTGGTAATCGAAATAGAGAGGGTCATATTCGCCTCTGGTCTCGAGAGAAGATAGAAGCGAATTGTTTTTCTTGAGCCGGAGGCCGTGCATCTGCGAGAACTTACCTGAGTTTTGGCCCAGATAGAGGGAGGCGCCCATAAGCGATGCACTGATACCTGCTTCAAAGGCTTCAGGCTCGCGATAGGTGATATCGAGGGCAGAAGACATCTTGTCGGAATAGCGTGCCGGAAAACCGCCGGTAGAGAACTTGATGTTGCCTACCAGGTCAGGGTTGATTATTGAAAGCCCCTCCTGCTGACCGCTCCTCACGAGCTGAGGCCTGTAAACCTCCACCCCATTGATGTAGACCGAGTTTTCATCAAACGAACCGCCTCTCACCGAATATTGGGAGCTCATCTCGTTGGATGAATTCACGCCGGCCATAGTCTGCAACATAGCCTCCACCGACCCTCCGGAGACATCGGGGGATGTCTTGAGATTGTCGGTTGTGAACTGCTGCATGCCGTTGATGTTGTCTCTGAACCCGACCACCTCCAATTCTTCAAGAATCTGGTCGTCGGAATACATCCTCACATTCAGCGTAACATCACCTTCCGGATTGAGGAGCTGGCGCTTCACCTCCTTGAACCCTATGCAGGAGAAGATGACGTCAATAGTATCTTTCGGCGCTATGGTGAAGGAATAAAGACCCTGAAGATCGGTAGACGTTCCGATGGCAGTCCCGGCCACTCTGACCGTAGCGAACTCAACGGGCTTATCTTCACCATCGACAACCTTACCGGAGATCTTGACGTTCTCCGCGTGGAGCACGCCGCACAACAGCGAAAAAGCCAAAAGGAAAGCCGCTCGGAAAGTCTTCATATCTAAATAAACGAAAAAACCTGACACTTAGTGTCAGATTTTTTCTATGATCGGGAAATTGACCTTTTACTTGATGATGCCGTCTCTCTGGAGGAGAGCTTTTGAATCGGGGGCTTTGCCGCGGAACTCGATATAGAGCTCCATCGGGTCGCGGGTGCCACCCTGCTGCATCATGTGGCGGAACTTGCGTGCCGTCGCCTTGTCGAAGATGCCATGCTCCTTGAAGGCAGCGAACGCATCGGCGTCAAGTTCTTCGCTCCACTTGTAGCCATAATAACCGGCTGCATAGCCACCGGAGAACACATGGCCGAAAGAAGGTGAGAAAAGACAACCGTCAACGGGATCGAAGATCATCACCGGAGCCATGGCCACTACCTCAAAGTCAGCAACGTCGGCGGAAGCGCGGAGGGGTTCGTCGATGGTGTAGTAGGCCATATCGAGGAAGCCGTAACCGAGCTGACGCATGCAATTGTAGGCAGCGCCGTAGCGAGAGGCGTTGATGAAGTTGTCGAGCAGCTTCTTGGGCATCTTCTTACCGGTCTTGTAGTGCTTGGCAAACCCGTCGAGGTATTGCTTCTCGGTGAGGAAGTTTTCGTTGAACTGCGAAAAGAGCTCCACGAAATCATGGTAAACGTGGGTGCCGCTGAGCGAAGTGTATTTGGCTTCTGAAGAGAGGCCGTGAAGAGCGTGGCCGAACTCGTGGAGGAAAGTCTCAACCTCGTAGGGGTTCAGCAGAACTGCCTCATTCCCCACCGGCTTCGAGAAGTTGGTCACGATAGAGATAAGCGGAAGCACCTTGGAGCCGTCTTCGTTTTTCTTTTCGGAGCGATATTCCGTCATCCAGGCGCCCGGGGCTTTGCCGGGACGATAGAAGAAGTCGGCGTAGAGCACACCGAGCACGTCGCCTTCGGGAGCGTATACCTCAAACACCTTTACATCGGGGTGATAGCCGGGGATATCCTTGGTTTCCTTAAACTTGTAGCCGTAGAGCTTCGTGGCGAGGCCGAGCACGCCGTCGATGGTGTTGTTGAGCTCGAAATAAGGCTTCATGTCTTCATCGTTGAAGGAGTAGAGCGAGTTTTTATATTTGTCGCTCCAATACGAGTAGTCCCAAGGCATGAGGATAAATTCGCTGTCGCCGGTCTGCTGACGGGCGAAATTCTGCACTGCTTCCATCTCCTTCTCCATCGCGGGGGCATAGTTCTCGCGGAGCTCGTTGAGCATCTTGTAGACGTTTTCGGGATTGCCGGCCATTGTGCGCTGCAGCTGATATTCTGCGAAGTTTTTCTTACCCATCAGCTTGGCGATCTCGAGGCGAATGTTGGCAATGTCTTTAAGGAGCTGGGTATTGTCGTAGGGGCCTCCGACGTTGCGCGAGTAGTAGAGCTCATGCATTTTCTTTCTCAGCTCGCGGTTGTCGGCATATTTCAAGAAAGGATTTACGGAGGGGTAATACACGGTGAATACGTAGAGGCTTCCGTCGTCTTCCTTCCCTTCGTCGGCAAGATATTGAGCGGCTTCCTGGCGGGCAGCAGCCACTACGCTTTCGGGAAGACCCGAGAGCTGGTCGGCGGTGAGCCAAAGGCGCTTGTCGGGATTCTTCATCTCGTTGGTCAGGTTTTGCGAGAAACGCAAAGTGAGGTCGGAGAGCTCCTTCGCCAGGCGGCGATATCTCTCGCGATCCTCTCCCTTGAGGTTGGCGCCGTTGTCGGCGAAGTTGAGATATGTCTCGGAGATAAGACGACGGTCTTCAGGAGTGAGACTCGTGTCTTTGTCCATGTTGTCGTATACGAATTTAACGCGCTCGAAGAGAGGCTCGTTAAGGATGATGTTGGTGTATTGCTCCGACATGAGCGGGGTGATTTCGGCCATTAGCTGCATCAGAGCCTCGTCGCCGGTGGCATGCTCGACGTTGCTGAGCACGTATTCGGCGCGTTGGAGAGTGCTGTCGCTGTTTTCGAGGGGAACGATGGTGTTCTCGAAAGTGGGGAGACTGCGCTGGTTAACGATGGCGGCGATAGCCTCGTTCTGCTGACGTATACCCTCGTCGATAGCCTCGCGATAATCAGAAAGTTGGATTTTGTCGAAGGGCACGGCTGCGTAAGGGAGCGTGGAAGGCTCGAGCAGCGGATTTTTCCTTTCGGCAGAGATAGAGCCTGAGGTCAAAGCCAATGCTGTCATAGCTGTTATAACGTATTTATTCATATTCCGAAAAATTAAAAGTAGTTCAAGCCCCCGCGCCTTTCAGACGCAGGGGGCCTGCATAAAAGATTTATTTTGCCACACCTACGATTTCAACCTGATTCTGGCCGTTGTAGAGCGTCTTCAGGAAGTTGTTGAATTCGTCAAGGGTGATAGATTCGATTACCTCCTTGCGACCTGAGAGGAAGTTGAAACCTCTTTCGGCAAAGTAGAGGGCATCGAGCCAGAAGCTGTTGTCGCGCACGTCTGTGTCGTAGCTGTTGAGCTGGGCGCCGCGCACCTGGTTGAAGTTCTCCAGAGAGGTGCCTTCCTGGAGGAGCTTATTGAAGTCGGCGTTGGCCCTGTCGATGATGGGCTGCTTCATCTCTTCGTTGGTGATGATGTTCCAATTGAGATTCCAGGTGGAGTTGTAAGTGTTGTAATAAGCACGAACGGAGGGGCTGTAGGTACCGCTCATCTCCTCGCGCAAACTTTCGAGGAACATCTTGCCGAGCAATTCGCCCATCATCTCGATCATCACGTCGTTTTTAATAGAATAAGGCAAACCTTTCTGCCAGATTGAATTATAGATGTAGACAGCGGGATTTTGCGACGGAATATCGAACGTCACAACATCCTTTCCGCCAATCGGGGTGTCGGATTCGAGCTGCATCGGAGCGCCGAGCTTTTTGCCTGTAGACGGAAGAGTGGCCACATATTGCTTGAGCAGCGGCAGAAGCGTCTTCTCATCCACGTTGCCGACAATAAACAATGTGTAGTCGGCGGCATTCTTGAGGCTTGCATGATAGAGGTCGAGCACTCGGGCGTAATCCATGGCTTCAATATCTTCAATAGACATCGGATAAAGCGCGGGCGAATGCGGGTAGAGCACCTTAGTGCGGTTGACGCGGAATATATATTCCGGATTGTTCTGCTGGTTGGAGAGCAGACCTTTGAGCTGGCCTACGGTAGCGTTGAAAATCTCCGGATTGGCCGTCACGTCGGTAAAGGAAGCGTAGAGGAGTTCGAAGAGAGACTGCACGTCTTTCACCGTGGAGCTGCCGTTGAAGTAATTGTTGTTGTTACCGGCATGGTAGGTCAGGCTCACCTTCTTCCCTGCCAGATACTTGTTGAGCTGGTTGGGATCGTAGGGACCGATGTTAGAAACCTCGATTGCCAGGTCGAGACCTTTTACGTTGGCAGCCTCCGAAGCGGGATAAGAAACCTTACCGCCGGGCTTGAGCATGTTGATGAGGATCTCGTCGTTGGCGAAGTCGGTGGGTTTCACCACTACCCTCACGCCATTGGAAAGGACGTATTCCTTGGTGCCGAGCTCGGCGTTCTCCTTGGTAGATTTCACCTTGCCGGGCTTGGGGAGCTTGGCCACGAGGGGATCTGAAAGCACGTCGTCTACATAAGGCTCGTAATCGGCGTTGATAATGTTGCTGAGAGCTGTGAGCATCTCATTTTCCGACGGGATGTTGAGCTCCAATGTAGTGGGTTGAGTCACCGTGATGGCAACGTTGTCCAAATGGAGGAGTGAGGCAGCCAGCTCGTTGAGGGGTTGCTCGGGGAAAGTCGGGAGCAATTCGCTGAGCGCGCCATACTCGAATTCCACGCCGGGAGCCGGATCGTTGCTGATGAAGTGAGAGATGAGCTCACGACCGAGGTTTTCGCTGTTGGTTTTATCTCTTTCGTTGTAAAGAGCCTGATAAGTTGCGAGGAGCTCGTCTCTTACACGTTGCACCTCGGTGCCCATGAATCCGGTCTTGCAGGCGCGGGCCACGATACCCATCGCTGCGGCATAAGCACTCTGATAGTTGTCTTTGGGCACTACGATTACCGTCATCGAACCTTCCTGGTCGGTAACCAGGAACTGACCTATCGACACGCTTGCAAACGAATAGGGACACTCGGGATTCTTCGAATACTCGATGAGACGGTTGTTGATCATCTTCGAAACGAGCGTCTGCATCACGTAATCTTGCAAATAGCTCATCACCGTGTTGCGATATTTCACCGGTGTGCGCTCAAAACGGAAGTAAGTGTCGATGCGGGGCATGCGGAGCTCCGGATCTTGGAAGGTTACGTAGCGCGGAGAGTCGTATTTACTGATTGTGGGATAGATGCGTTCGGCAGCATTCTCGGGCATAGGAATTTCCGAGAAAAGGGCAATTACCTTCTGCTCCATCTCTTTGGCGTCGAAGTCGCCGACCACGATGATGCCCTGAAGGTCGGGGCGATACCATTTCTTATAGTAATCGCGGATAGCCTGCGGGGGAAAGTTTCTGATCACTTCCATTGAACCGATTGGCATCTGACGATACTGGTATTCTTCATAAAGCTGGGGCAGCAAAGCGGTGAGCATACGGGAGTCGGCGTCGTTGCGCATAGTGTATTCACCCTGAATCACTCCCCTTTCGGCATCGATTTCGTCTTCTTCAAGGAGGATCGAGCCGCTCCAGTCGTAGAGCACGAGGAGGACACTGTCCATAAGCGCCTGATCGTTGGTGGGGACATTGTTGATGTTGTATACAGTCTCGTCAAACGAAGTGTATGCATTGATGTCTGACCCGAATCTGATACCCTTACCCTGGAGGTAGTTGAGCATATCCTTGCCGGGGAAATGGGCGGTGCCGTTGAAGGCCATATGCTCGAGGAAGTGAGCCAGACCAAACTGTTCGGGGGTCTCGAGCGAGGAGCCCACCTTCTGCGCTATGTAGAAGTTAGCACGGTTTTTGGGTTCTTCGTTGTGAAGAATGTAATAGTTCAAACCGTTTTTGAGGGTGCCGTGGAGCACGTCGGGGTTGAGGGGCAGCTCCATGTTGCCCTGGGCCCTGGCTGACAGCAATCCCGCCAAAAGCGAGAACATCAAGATTAATTTTTTCATATCAGTTGGTATTAGTTGTTTATTCTGTTTTCAGTATTTCGGCAACCGGAAAAATGGCTGCCGGTTTTGATTCAACGCTTGATGACGATGGTAGTGCTCTCGGTAATCACGAAGTCCATCGGGATATCGTGTTCTTCCGAGGGAAGCTCGTCCATAAGCTGAAACTCATAGGCGATTCCGATCTTGGTGGCCTTTGAGTCGGCCAGAAGCCGGTCGTAGAACCCCTTCCCTCTTCCGAGCCTGCGGCCTTTTTTATCAAAAGCAACGCCGGGTACGATTATAAGCTCCATCTCCTCTACGGGGTGGAGTTCGTCACCTTTCGGCTCCTCTATATGGAAAGAGCCGATCTCGAGACGCGACTCGTCATAGGGAAGCAACTCGAGGTTGACACCGTTGACTCTCGGGAGGAAGAACCTCTTGCGGTCTTTCCACTTGCGGAGGAAAGAGCGGGTGTCGAGCTCGTCGGGGAGGGAATGATAAAGCAGAATCTTCTCTGCGAGCTGAAACGCCGCGTTAGCCTCGAGACGGTCGAAAACCGACTGCGCGGCCGACACTTTCTCGGCCTCGTCGAGCATCAATTTCAGACGTTTAATTCTCTCTCTTACTTCTGACTTCAGCATTTACTGTATCTTAAGGTTAACTATACTATTTTTCGGGCCGGATCACGACCGGGGATTCTCCGTTTTTAAGAGCTCCCACGGCACGTGACACGGTGTTGTCGTTGTCGTTGAGCAGCTCTACGAAGAGATTGTAGCCCACCACATCGCGGGCGATGACGGCCTTGAGCTGCTGCAGGATCAGATCCTCGCTCTGGCGGATGTAGTACCATCTCGCGGGCACACCCTTTGTAACGGCATAATCCACGAATCCCTGGAGGAGCACCTCGTCGCTCGGGAGGGCTTTCAGGTATTGCGCCTTCGTGGCGTTCGAGGGGATTTTTCCTCTGAGCTGGTCGGCCATCTTATATGCGTAATCACGGAGCATACCGCCGTTGGAGACGCTGATGTAATAGTTGGTGATGCCGGTGGAATCTTCGGGCACGAAGAAGTCGGGCATAATGCCTCCGCCGCCATAGACGGGGCGGCCCGTAGTGGTGGAATATTCCTTCGTCTTGTCGAGCTTGATGCTGTCGGCGCTGTAGAACTCTCCGTGGGCAAAGCGCTGGGAGAGGTCAAGGTCATATTTTCCGCCTTCGCCGAGTTTATATTCCTTTTGAATGGAGCGGCCGGAAGGAGTGTAATAGCGGGCGACGGTTAGACGGATGGCGGAGCTGTCGTTGAGAGGCAACTGATTCTGAACCAAACCTTTGCCAAAGGTACGACGGCCGATTACGAGACCTCGGTCGTTGTCTTGGATGGCGCCGGCGAAAATTTCAGAGGCCGAGGCGGAGAATTCGTCGGTCATCACCACTATCTCGCTGTTGAGGTAATGGCCGCGCCCGTTGCTAATGGCATACGACTCATTTACAGGATTTTTCCCCTTGGTGTAGACGATCATCCTGTCGGGAGGCAGAAACTCGTTGATCATCATCACGGCCTGCTCGAGATATCCGCCCGAATTTCCTCTGAGGTCGATGACGAATTTTTTGGCGCCCTTCGCCTCGAGGTGTTGCAGAGCGTTCATGAATTCCTGATATGTGTTGCGTGCGAACTTGCTCACCTTTACGTATCCAATCTCGTCGGAAAGCATATATTTGGCGTCGACACTTGTCTGAGGCACGTCGCCACGCGTCACTGCAACCGCAATCGGAGCCTTGGCATTTCTACGCTTGATGGTGAGAGTGACTTTCGATCCTTTCTCCCCTCTCAGGTTGCGATAGACGTTTTCTGTGGTTGCAGCCGCGCCGGTAAGATCTACATCATTGGCTTTCAAAATCTTGTCGCCGGGCTGCAGGCCTACGGATTCTGCCGGACCTCCCGGAACAATCTCGATGATATTGACGGTGTCGGAAATGATTTGGAAGGAGACGCCTACCCCACTGAAGCTGCCTTCGAGCTCGTCGGTTACGGCCGCGAGGTCTTCGGCAGGAATGTAGACCGAATGGGGATCGAGCTGGGAGAGAAGGCCCGAGAAAGTGCCCTCCATGATGGAATCGAGCGAAACGTCGTCGACGTATTCGTTCTCGATCAAGGCCATTATGGTGCGCATCTTCTCCTCCTGTGGCGAGAGTTGACCGTTGTAGAAAACCTTACCCAGGAAGATGCCGCCCACCACGCCGATGGCGAGCACCAATGGAATTGAAGCAAGAATCAGCTTATTGTTTTTCATTCGCGGGTTCCCCGTTCAAGGGAAGATAGATTGTTTCAATTCCTGCCTTGTTGAGCAGTTCGATACCTTCACAAATTCTGTAATATTCGGAGAAGACCACCCTCTTGATTCCCGCCTGGATGATGAGCTTGGAGCACTCCATGCAGGGGCTTGAGGTAACGTAAAGAGTGGAGCCTTCGCTCGAGTTGTTGCTGCGGGCCACTTTGGTGATGGCATTTGCCTCGGCATGGAGCACGTAAGGGAACGTGCGCCCCTCGGCATCCTCACAGCAGTTTTCAAACCCCGACGGCGTTCCGTTGTAGCCGTCGGAGATTATCATATTGTCTTTCACGAGGATAGCGCCTACCTTACGGCGATTGCAGTAGGAGTTCTCACTCCAGATCTGCGCCATGCGGAGGTAGCGCTCGTCTACAAGTCTTTTCTTATCAGTTTCCACTGTTTTCCATCAAGAATTTTTCAGCGTCCATTGCAGCGCGACAGCCGGTACCGGCGGCGCTCACTGCCTGGCGGTAGCGCGGATCGGCACAGTCGCCGGCTGCGAACACGCCCTCTACATTGGTATGGGTGGTGGCACCCTTCACCTTAATATAACCCTCTGCGTCGAGGTCGATATAATCTTTAAAGATTTCCGTGTTGGGTCTATGGCCGATAGCCAGAAAGAAGCCGTCGATCGCTATATCGAACACCTGTTCTCTGGGAGTGCCTTTATATTCTACTATCTTTGCGCCTTCCACGCCGTCTTCGCCGAAGAGGCCCACGGTGTTGCAGTTGTAAAGAATCTGGATGTTTTCGCGTTCGTCAACACGCTTTTTCATCACCTTCGAAGCACGGAGGTAGTCTTTGCGAACGATCATATAGACCTTTTTGGCCAGTGTGGAGAGGTAAAGAGCCTCTTCGCAGGCAGTGTCGCCGCCGCCGACCACGGCCACGTCTTTCTTGCGGTAGAAGAAGCCGTCGCAAGTGGCGCAGGCGCTCACGCCGAGGCCGCGATATTTCTCTTCGTCGGGCAAGCCGAGATATTTGGCAGAGGCGCCGGTGCAGATAATCACACTTTCAGCCAGAATCTCCTCTCCCCTTTCGTCAACACACAAGAAGGGGCGCTTGCTGAAATCCACCTTAACTATGGTGCGGTTTTTGATTGTTGCACCGAAGCGGAGGCATTGCTCGCGGAACTCTTCCATCATCTGCATTCCCTGCACACCCTGGGGATAACCGGGGAAGTTCTCGATTTCAGTGGTCTGCGTGAGCTGACCGCCGGGTTGCTCGCCTTCATAAATCACCGGCGAGAGGTTGGCGCGTCCGGCATAGATGCCTGCGGTGTAGCCTGCGGGGCCTGAGCCTATGATCAATATCTTTGCTGTTTCTGCCATATTCTATTGAGTTTTAAAAGGTTATCTGAGGTCAATTAATTTGCTGCCCGGGTATTTTGATTTAGGATAATCGAACGATGAATCAGCAACGCTTGAATTCAGTTTTATCGAACTGATTGTAAGCTGATAAGCGCTGCCGGAGGTCGGAGTTATCTTTATGCTTTTGGGCAGATGGGTCGACTTGTTGAGCTCTATGGTAACAGACTTGATGCCCGAGCCGGACTTCTTCGGGATTAGCACCACAGTGTCTACACCGCTTTTGGATGCCTTGGTAGTGGTCACCTTATAGTCGTCGGCATTGTTGATATAGAGAAGAGGATTTGCCTCGGCGAGCTCCGAGGATGTGGGTTTCATCACCGTTGTCTCGTTGTTCTGGGCGTTGTAGGTATACAGGTCGGAGCCGTTGTACCATGTGCCGTAAGACGAAGTGACGATGGAGAACTTCGATTTCTTGGCTTTGAGAGTGCCCGATACGGAGCCTCCGCCCATATTCAAGGAGAAGGACGCCGTGATGGAGCTTGCGGAGGAGATTTTGGATTTGGCCTGCTGAAGAGCCTTCTCCGCATCCGACTGCGCCGAAGCCATACCGAAGCACCCGAGGAGCATCAGTGCGGTCAGCATTCTCAAAGAGAAGAAACGTTTTATATGATTCATTGATGTTTTTTATTAAATAACGTAACGAAGAATTTAATGTTTTAAGAGATCAGCACTTCGCGGGCCTTCCCACCATGGCTCGGGCCCACCACACCGTCGGCTTCAAGTTGGTCCATAATTCTGCCTGCGCGGTTGTACCCGAGTTGGAATTTTCTCTGAAGATTGGATGTGGAAGCGATTCCGGAGCTGATCACGTAGGCTCTGATCTCGTCGTAGAGCGGATCTTTCTCCATAGACTGGTCGCCTGCGAAGCCACCACCTTCCACCTCCTGCGTCGGAGGAGTCGGCAACAGATAGGGAGAGTCTTCCGGATACGGTTGCCTTGAAATATGATCGCAAATCTCCTTGACCTCGGGAGTGTCGACATACGCACACTGCACCCTCACGAGCTCTGAGTTGTTGAGAATCAGCATGTCGCCTTTGCCGATTAGACGCTGGGCGCCGGTGGTGTCGAGAATCACCTTGCTGTCGTTACCCTGCGACACCTTGAACGCGATGCGGCCGGGGAAGTTGGTCTTGATGTTGCCGGTGATGATGGTGGCGGTGGGTCGTTGGGTGGCGATTATCACGTGGATACCGACAGCGCGTGCCTTCTGGGCCAAACGAGCTATTGGCATCTCCACCTCACGGGCATTGTTCCCGGCCGTCATAATCAAATCGGCAAACTCGTCGACAACGACAACGATATACGGGAGGAATCTGTGTTCCGGACGGTCTTTGAACTTACCGGCCTTGATGAGGGCGTTGTATTCTTCAAGTTTCCTTACCTCGGCCTCTTTGAGCAGCTGATAACGGTTGTCCATCTCGATGCAAAGTGAATTGAGAGTCGGCACTACCTTCTTCATGTCGGTGATGATGGCGTCCTCTTCGTCGGGGAGCTTTGCCAGGTATTGCTTCTCGATAGCGGCATAGAGATTGAATTCCACCATCTTGGGGTCGAACATGACGAATTTGAGTTCGTCGGGTCTCTTCTTATAGAGAAGCGACATGATGATGACATTGAGGCCCACTGATTTACCTTGGCCTGTAGCACCGGCCACGAGGAGGTGCGGGATGGATGCCAGGTCGGCGATATAGACGTCGTTCTGGATTGTTGAGCCCAACGCTATCGGGAGTGCGGCCGAGCTCTCTTGATAAGTCTTGCTTTCGAGGATTGACCTCAGCGAAACCGTGCGCGGATTGAGGTTAGCCACCTCGATACCGATAGTGCCGCGGCCTGGAATCGGCGCGATGATTCGCACACCGATGGCTGAAAGACTCATGGCTATCTCATCGGTGAGTCCTTTGATTCGGGCAATCCTGTTACCTTTGTCCGGGCGAATTTCGTAGAGAGTGACCGTCGGCCCTACGTGTGCCTCGATAGAGAGGATGGGTACACCATATTCGAGCAGAGTCTGACGGATCAGCTCCTTGTTGGAGATCTGTTCCTCCTTATTCACGCTTATCTTCTCATTGCGTGCCTTGAGCAGATTGAGCGCCGGGAACTGGTACATGGAGCGCTTCTTCTTCCTGTTCTCCTCGAGGGAATCGGCTTTTTCAATCGAGCCGATGTTTACGATCATCGTGTTGGTGGTGTTTCCACCGGCGTTTTCCTGCTGCGCCTGTTCTCCTTCAGGTGAAGCAGCGGCAACTTCTGCAGCCGCTTCCTGAGATTCCAATTCGACATCGGCAGCCGCCTGAGGAGTGTCGGTCACGGTCAAAGTCTGGGCCGCGTCTATCTCCTCTTCGGCTTCAGGATAAAGGTAAGGCTGAGGAGCGAAAACGAACCCTTCGGAGTCATCGCCTTCCTGCTCGCCTGTCTCGTCGGGAGAGACACCGGCTGCCAGGGCTTCGTCTTCACGTTTCATTCTTTCGAGCTCGCGTTCCTTTTCAAGCTCGCGCTCGAGTTCCTCACGGCGCTGGCGCCTGCGCTCGTCGAAGGCTCTCTTCTTGGAGAGGATCCAGATGATGACGTCGCGCATGCATATCACCACAAACAGCGAGGCCATGACAAGTGAAAGGATTACGGCACCCCACCAACCGAAGAACCCGATGATCCATTCGTTGACGTAACGTCCATGGTAGCCGCCCCAGTTTACGGCAGTGTTGGAGCCTATGGTGATCAGCCCTATGATGAGGCTGAGGGCGATGAAACCTATGAGGCACTTTAAAGTGAAGTCGAGAATACGGATTTTGGGGCTTCCCGTAAGCAGCTTGAGAGCCACGCAGGTGAGCCAAATCACCAAGACAAATGCGCTCAGGCCGAACCCTGCGTTGATAAAGAACTCCGAGAGACGGGCGCCGCCTTCGCCGCCGGCGTTTGCCACCGGGGGCACGGAGCCGACCGGGCTGTTGTAGATGACGCTTTGGTCGGAGACACAGCTGCCCAGGTAGCTGATGAAAGAAATCAGGAAATAAGCGGCAAAACCGGCAAGGATGATGCCGGTAACAAGCACGGTGGTGCGGGATGTGAAGAAGCTTCTGATGTTTGAAGCGGATTCCTTAAGAGAGGAACCCTTGGCAGCCTCTTCCTTCTTTACGGGCTTTTTGCTTCTGGACGCAGAAGCCGAGCCGCTTTTCCGCGAGCGGGTGTTATTTTTTATCTTAACCTCCTCCGCACCGGCTTTTACGGAAGAGTCTTCCTCGTCGGTGTAGAAGATTTTGGGTGTATAATCGTCAAATCTATCCATGTGGATTTGATGGTCTTCTCTTTCTGAATCTCTTTTTAATCGTTTAACAACAAGTTTTATTTCCAGCCCGCATCTCCTCTTTCTTTCGAGAGAAACTTGGGCTTTTTAGGCTGAACCGAGAATCAATCGTTCTCAGCTGCCGGGGCCGGGGTTGGAGCCGGTTCGGGAGCCGGGGCCGGTGCGCTGCTTTCAGCGGGCTGAGCCGGCTGGGCTGACTGTGCGCCCTCGTTGACCTCAATTATCGTTTCTGCTCCGGCTTCGGGCAGTTCTTCAGCACCCTCTTCGGTTGCCACAGGCGCTCTGCCACCGCCTGACGGATACGGATTGGCCTGATAAGTACCCGGTTCAAACTTAGGCACGCCGACCTCTGTAGCTACTGAGAGCTTGACGTTGTTCTCCTTCAGGTTTACGGCCATATCGCGCGGTCCCGGAGAGATGATGACCGGCATTCCGACTTCTACGTATTTCACCAGCTCGAGGATATTGGAGTTGGTAAGGCGGATGCAACCATGGCTCACGCGGCGCCCTATGCTGGAAGCGCTGCCGGTGCCGTGGATGCCGATGGCCGGAGTGTTGAGACGGATGAAACGGGGACCGTAAGCTCCGGGGTTACCTGTATTACCCCACTGGTCGGTGAACCTCCATTTGGATGATTCGAAGACACCGTCAACTTTGAAGCACCCTTCAGTGGTGCGCGAGTCCCAGGCCTGACGCCTCGAGCCATAATTTTTGGCGCAGGCTATATCGTAAGACTTCTCGATGTTGCCGTATCTGTCATACAGGAACAGTTTCATTTTCCCCTTGTCTACGATGATGAAACGTGAATCGCCGGCTTGCAGCACTTTCTCGCAATACTCGGGAGCGTCGACAGCCATTTGTGGAAGGATACCCTGGTCGTATTTTTCCCAAGCACCGGATTTCTTCATATACTCAAGTTGCTTTTCGGTGGTGGGATAACGTGTAATGTTTTCGGTTTCAGCCGGTTGCTCCGTATTGAGAGTGTCGGCAGCATTTGTAAGAGTATCGGCGACAACTTCCTGAGGTGCATTCGCATCAGCGGGAGCGGTATCTTTCTTACACGAAAACAGGGCCAGAGAAGAGATAACAAGCGCTACGTAAAGCTCTCTCCTTAAATGGTTTCTACGCATAATGAATCTCGTTCAGTCAGGGTAAAATTTCTTTAGATTTTATGAATGTGTCTATCTCTGCAAAATTACACAAAATTTAGCTTATGTGCAAGTAAAAAAGTTGTCAGTTTTTAGTTTTCAGTTTTCAGAGCTCGCAGGGAGGGGGAATGGGGCTAATGGGGCGGATGGGGCGGATGGGACTAATGGGGAGAATGGGACCAATGGGACACCCGGAGACAAACCTTTAATTGATTTTTCTACTCCCGGCTTGATTTTTCCGGCTGCAGGCTTGATTTTTCCGGCTGCAGGCTTGAATTTTTCGGCAGGCTGCTTGATTTTTCGCAGCGGGCTCTGGGAGAATTTGCCATATCGGTGAAAAATTTGTAATTTTGAAAAAAAATATGCACAAATATATTTCAGTATGCGAAAAACGATCTTGACACTTGGTATTTTCAGTTTTATCACCCTCAACGCTTTCGGATGGGGCCAGAAAGGCCATGATACGGTGGCTTTTATCGCCGAGAACCATCTCACTCCCACCACGCAGGCAGCTATCGACTCCCTTCTTGACGGGTATTCGCTGGTGTACTGGGCTAATTGGCTCGACAACGCCTCACACACAGCGGATTATGCCTACACCAAAACATGGCACTACAAGAACATAGACGCCAACAAAACCTTTGAGAACGCACCGAAAATCAAAGAAGGGAACATCGTAGATGCCATTACGGAACAGGTGGCTGTGCTTCAAGACGAAAACTCCACCAAAGACGAGAAGGCTCTGGCACTCAAGATGGTGGTGCACTTCCTTGGAGACATCCACCAGCCGATGCATATGGGTCGCGCCTCTGACCGCGGCGGCAACTACCACAAAGTGAAGTTTTTCAAGAGAGACACCAATCTGCACAGCGTGTGGGACAGCAACGTGCTTGAAACGGCCCACAAATGGTCGCACACGGAATGGCAGCGCGAGATCGACCGCCTCAGCGCGGAGCAGCAGGCCGAGCTCGTAAAAGGCGGCACTCCTGCCACCTGGGGTAAAGAGACCTACCTTATCTGCACCGAGATCTACGAGAACACTCCGGAATCAACCAACATCGAATATGACTACGTGGCCAAATGGACACCGACAGTAGAGCTTCAGTTGGAGAAAGGGGGCCTCAGGCTCGCCGACGTGCTCAACTCAGTGTTCGACCCCGAGTATGAAGCGTTAAATTCCTTTACATCAACTAAATGAAAGAAGAGGCACTGCGCAAACTTCCACCCCTCTGTTTCCCATACGGAGATCTCAAGATAGTAAAAGACGAATCGGAGAATCTGAAGGTATTCGATTCGTTGCGCGATAAATTCGTATTTCTGACGCCCGAGGAGTTCGTGCGTCAGAACTTCATCGAATGGCTCGTCACCCACAAAGGCTACCCGCGGTCGCTGATGGCCAACGAAGTTTCAATCAATCTTAACAACACCTCAAAACGGTGTGACACAGTGGCCTACGACCGGTACGGGCAGCCGATAATGATTGTGGAGTATAAAGCGCCGGATGTAGAGATAACACAGGATACATTCGACCAGATTGTGAGATACAACATGGAGCTGAAGGCGAAATATCTCACAGTAACTAACGGGAGGGGAAATTACTGTTGCAGAATAGATTATGAGCGCAACACCTATCATTTCATAAAAGAGATTCCCAACTTTGAGAACGCTTCCACACTCGAGGGGATGATGCCGAATTGAAAGAGACTTATGAGGATGATGCCGAATTGAAAGAAACCCGAGAGGTTAGTCCCCACTGAAAGAAGAAGGAGAAAGAGAAGAAGAACCGATGACCGAACAAACAGATAAAGAGCGGAATACAATACCAGATTACGATTATCTTGACTCGCTGAACCCGCAGCAGCGTGCAGCCGTGGAGTATCTTGGCGGCCCGCAACTCGTGATTGCCGGTGCTGGCAGCGGGAAGACCAGAGTGCTCACCCACAAGGTGGTGCACCTGATTCGCAGCGGAGTTGCACCGGAGAGAATCCTGGCTCTGACCTTTACCAACAAAGCCGCGCGTGAGATGCAGTCGAGAATCCATAAGATGCTCGGAGGGCGCCATGCATGGAAAGTGTGGTCGGGGACATTCCACTCAATCTTTCTGCGCATACTGCGACAACATGCCGAAAGAATAGGATTTCGGTCGAACTTTACCATTTACGACACCGCCGATTCCAAAAGCCTGGTTAAAAGCATCATAAAAGAGCTGGCGCTTGACGAGAAGCAGTATAAGACCTCGGCCGTGCTTTCTGCAATATCGAACGCCAAAAACGATCTGGTGACACCCGAGATATATCTTAACTCACCTGACGTGCAGAAACGCGACAAGAATGCCAAACGCCCGCGCACCGGAGAGATCTACGCCCTCTATACGCAGCGATGCAAAGTGGCACAAGCGATGGATTTTGACGACATCCTCCTATACACCAACATCCTGCTGCGCGACAACGACGACATACTCGACCATTATGCCGACTTCTTCAGATATATCCTTGTAGACGAATACCAGGACACCAATTTCGCCCAGCATCTGATAGTGAACCAACTGTCGAGGAAGCATAAGGCAATCTGTATGGTGGGCGACGACGCCCAGAGCATCTATTCGTTCAGAGGCGCCAATATAAAAAACATACTGAGCCTCGAGAAGCAATATCCGAATTTGGAGACATTCAAGCTCGAGAGAAACTACCGTTCGACCCAAAACATAGTGAAGGCGGCCGACAGTCTGATAGCAAGAAACTCCCACCAGCTGAAGAAACACAGCTATTCCGAGAACGAAGAGGGCGAGAAACTGGCCGTGATCAAGACCTATTCGGATCTGGAGGAATCGGCGCTCGTCACTTCGATGATAATGAAGTCGCGCAACCTGCACCACGACTCCTACAACGACTATGCCGTGCTCTTCAGGACCAACGCGCAGAGCCGCACGCTGGAGGAGGCTCTCAGGAAGAAAAACATCCCGTACGTGATTTACGGCGGTCTGGCCTTCTATCAGCGCAAGGAAGTGAAAGACGCCATCGCCTACTTCAGACTTGCCGTAAATCCCGACGACGACGAGGCTTTGCGCAGAATCATCAACTTCCCTGCACGCGGCATCGGCGACACCACGATGAAGAAACTGCAGGCAGCTGCAATAGCCTCGGGGAAAAGCATATACGGCACGATACTCGACATCGACAACCTCGACGTAAACGTAAACAGCGGCACCAAAAAGAAGCTCGCCGATTTCGCGGATATCGTCAAGGAGATGGTGGAGGAGAACAACAAAAGCAACGCCTACGAGCTCGCCAGCCTGATAATGAACCGCTCGGGACTGCTGGCCTTATACGGGAATTCGAAAGCGCCGGAAGAGATAAGCAAACACGAAAACCTGCTCGAGCTCCTCTCCGGTCTGAAAGAATTTATCGACACGGGCATCCGCGAAGGGCGCACCGACCTGAGTATGACCGCCTTCCTCAACGAAGTGTCGCTGGCAACAGACCAAGACGAAAAGAGCGCCGATGCCGACAATAAAGTGACCCTCATGACGGCACACTCGGCCAAAGGCCTTGAATATAAGCACGTGTTTATCGTCGGAGTCGAAGAGGAACTCTTCCCCTCCGCCCTATCCATGAATTCGCTGAGCGAAATAGAGGAGGAGCGCAGGCTGCTCTATGTGGCCATAACGCGAGCCATGCAAACCTGCACGCTGACCTACAGCAGTTCGCGATTCAGAAACGGCCAGACCGTGCTCTCCAAGCCGTCGCGGTTTCTGAGCGAGCTCTCACGCGAAGTGGTGAACGTAAAGAACTCGCTTGAATTGGAATACGGCGGTTCGGGGAAATTTACCAACCCCTACCAGAATTATAAAGACTCATTCTCAACGCCGGCAAAGCCGATGAAAGTGAAGTCTCGCGATTTCACCGACACCAAGCAGCTCGATTCAGCTATGAACGGAACGCTGAAAGCCGGCGTAAAAATCAAACATTCCATCTTCGGGAAAGGCACCGTAGAGCGCATCGAATCCATATCCGGCGACGAGATAATGGTGGTGAATTTCAACGATGGAAGCAGCAAAAAAATAATGTTGAAGTATGCCAAATTCGAAATTATCTGACCCCCGACTTCAATCGATTCCGACACCGGCCTACGTGGTGTATGAAGACCGGTTGCGCGAAAATCTGAGCAAATTGAAAAAGACCTCGGAGGAATGCGACGTAAAAATCATAATGGCGCTGAAAGCCAACGCTTTATGGAAAACCTTCCCGGTGGTGCAGGAATATTTCACATCGGCCACGGCAAGCTCGCTCAACGAGATGAAACTTGCTCTCGAATTCATAGGCGACGACGTGCATGCCTATTGCCCGGTCTACACCGACCGATCCTTTCCGGAATTTCTCGACGGATGCACCCACATCACCTTCAACTCGCTCGCCCAACTTGAGAAATTTCTTCCGCAGATACGGGAGCACGAGCGCAAAACAGGGAGACACGTGAGCCCAGGCCTGCGGGTGAACCCGAAAGTAAGTGTGCTCGACTACGACATCTATAACCCGGCCCTCCCCGGCTCACGCTTCGGCATGGGTGCCGAAAAATTGCCGGAAACCCTTCCCGAGGGACTCGAAGGGATGCACTTCCACTGCCTCTGCGAAAGCGGTCCGGAAGAGCTTGAAAAAGTGTTGAAGCAATTTGAGAAAGATTTCGGGAAATACCTTCCGCAGCTGAAGTGGGTAAACTTTGGAGGAGGCCATCTGATCACCCGCCAGGGGTATGACACTGAACACCTGAAAAAAATTATAAAGGGATTTAAAGAGCGGCATCCGCATCTTGAAGTGATACTTGAACCAGGCAGTGCATTCACCTGGCAGACAGGAGATTTGATTGTGGAGGTATTGGATGTCGTGGAAGATGCCGGGATAAAGACCGCCATCATCGACGCCAGCTTCGCCTGCCACATGCCCGACTGCCTCGAGATGCCGTATAAACCGAAAATCGCGGAGGCGCTTGACGACGACAGCGAGGAAGAAGGATTCGCTTACCGTCTCGGAGGGAACAGTTGCCTGTCGGGCGATTTCGTGGGCGACTGGAAATTCAGAGAACCACTAAAACCCGGCGACCGGCTGACCTTGAAGGATATGAACCATTACACCACCGTCAAGACCCATATGTTCAACGGTATCTCACACCCCTCCATCTGGTTTGTGAGAAGCGACGGGTCTCAGCAACTTTTGCGCGAGTTTGACTACGAAGATTATAAAAACCGGATGAGCTGATGAAAATCATAGCTGACGCAGGGGGCACGAAAACCGATTGGTTGATAACCGATTACGTCGATGGAGAAAGGGAATTCTTCACCGGTGGAGGGATAAATCCGTCGGTGATGACCGAAGATGAAATCGCGGCATCCCTGCTGGAGTTGAAAGCAAAACTGGACAGCCTCCCAGCGGCCGGACCGACAGAACTCTATTTTTATGGAGCCGGATGCAACTCCCAAGAGATGGCCGAGCGACTGAAAAAAATCTTTGAAAAAACTGTTGGCCGTAAGTTTGAGAAGGCTGAATTCAACTCCGACATACTGGGAGCGGCGCGGGCTCTTTTCGGGAGGCGCAGCGGTGTGGTGTGCATTCTGGGCACCGGCAGCGCGTCGGCACTCTACGACGGCAAATCGCTCGTGGATTCCATCCCCTCATTAGGGTATGTCCTCGGCGATGAAGGGAGCGGCGCCTTTATGGGTAAAATGCTGCTCAACAGATATTTCAAAAGAGAACTGTCGGCTGAAATCAACGCAAAATTGGAAGCAGGACACCGCGTGGGGGTGACCGAAGTGATCCGCAACGTTTACCGCTCCCCTGCTCCCAACCGATACCTGGCCTCCTTCGTTCCTTTTTTGAAGGAGAATCAAAATAATGAAGAAATAGAATCTATAATTTCAGATTCACAAAAATTATTTTTTCAAAAAAACGTTCTAAAATATAAAGGAGTAGAAGATCTTGCAATCGGATTCATAGGAGGAGTGGCCGACGCCTTCAGCGAACGCCTCTCGTCGCTTGCCTACAGCTATGGATTCCGTGAGATAAAATTTATAAAGACCCCCATCAAGGCTCTTGGCGAATACCATCGGAGCCAACAGCCGCAAGGAAATAGTAACATATTCTGAATGAAGAAGATAAGAAGATATTATAAAATAGCTGCAACAGCTGTCTTAATGCTGCTCCCGGCCGTTGGGAGAGCCCAGATAGAGATTCCCTCACTGTTTGAGTACGTGGTTGCTCCCGAAGACCTACCCGACCTCGAGAGCCGGACCAACTATATAATGGAAAACTTTTGGAGTCCGATGGATTTCAAAAACACGCAATACGTTGACCAGCAGGCACTCAACCATGCCTTCTCCGTTTATGCCGAGTCTATGCCCTACGCAAGCTGGGGAAAAGTGAAAAGCAGCGTGCAAAACCTGGTAAACAACCTGAAAGGGAATCCGGGTCTCTCCTACCAGTTTACGAGAGCTGCCGAAGAGAGCCTGTATGGACCCCGGGCCGACTTCTGGGTAGACGAGATATACCTGTCGTTTGTCAACAATATGCTGGCCGACAAGAAGATAGCCGAGAGCAAGAAAGAGCGCTACCGCAAGCAGAAAGCGCTTCTGCAGGCAACGGAAGCGGGGAGCAAGCTGCCTGAGATCGGCTACATACCTCTGAGCGACACCCATGTGCTCAAACCGGAGAAAGGCGTGACAGTGATAGGGTTCCTGACAGCGGAAAATCCCGACAACGACTTCGTCAAGCTTCAGCTCGACATCAACGGCACCATCAACGACATGCTTGAAGACGGCCAGCTGGCTCTGTTTCTGGTCTATGACAAAGAGCTCGACAAAGAGCAGCTGAAGGATTTCAAGAAAGGATGGAACGTAGGGTTTGCCCGCGAACGGGAGAAGAAACTTGACCTGCGCACAGACCCGTCGTTCTACATCCTCGACAAAGATTTCAAGATATTGAAGAAGAATCTGGCCGTAGACCAAGTGGCCGAATATCTTCGTTCCACAGATAGCACAATAAAGAACACATCGAAAAAGAGATGAACCTCAAACGGCTGTTTTCGCAGATATATTTCCGCACGACGGGGCATTCGTTCACCCATCTCGGGAGGATGTTCCTGCGTCTTTTCGTAGGGCTGATGCTGCTGCAGTTCGGCATCCGCCAACTCATCGACGGCTCCACTGGCGACCTACTTCCTACCCTTCCCCTCGTGGCTGAAGGGATGCGCGCCGGTTTCGTGATATTCATAGAGATAATCTGCGCATTTTTCATAATGATCGGCCTTTTTATGAGAGCCGCAATCATTCCGCCCTTCATATTGATGATACTGTCGAGCTACAGAATATACTTCGACAACATCTTCCCGGAAACGATGCTTCTGCAGATGATGACCGTCCCCTTCCTCTTCATGGGGATATTCATGTTTTTGCTGCTGGTGGGCCCCGGGAAAATATCTGTAGACTATTTCTTCTCGCTCTACCTGATCAACCGCCTGAATCAAGGTGAAGAGGAAGACCTTGAGGAAGTGTAACCACGAAATGGAAAGATGAAGATTGCAGTGCTCATATCCGGAGGCGTCGACAGCGCGGTGGTGGTGGACCTACTTTACAAAGCGGGCCACGAGCTCACGCTCTTCTACATCCGCATAGGGATGGACAACGACGAGGGCGACTGCAGCGCCGAGGAAGACATCGAGATATGTTCGCTGATCGCGTCGCGCTATGAGCTGCCGCTGAAGATAGTCTCGCTCCACAACGAGTATTGGGACTACGTGATGAACTACGCCCTGGAATCGGTGAAGAAAGGGTTGACACCCAATCCCGACATGATGTGCAACAAATTCATCAAATTCGGTTTCTTCGAGGAGCGCTACGGGAAGGAATTCGATAAGACAGCCACGGGCCATTACGCCTCCATAGCCGAGGAAGGCGCCCGGCTGTATCTTGCCACGGCAAAAGACAAGGTGAAAGACCAGACCGACTTTCTATCGGCCATCACCTACCCGCAGCTCGAGCATGCGCTCTTCCCGCTCGGCGAGATGACAAAGGCCGAAGTGCGCGAGATCGCCAAGAGGATATCCCTCCCCAACGCCGGGAGAAAGGATTCGCAGGGAATCTGCTTCCTTGGGAAGATAGATTACCGGGATTTCATCAAACGGAAATTAGGAGTATGGGAAGGCGATATCATAAATGTGGCCACGGGCGAAGTGCTGGGGAAACATCAGGGGCACTGGCTTTACACCATCGGCCAGCGGAAAGGACTCGGGCTGGCGGGAGGTCCGTGGTTCATAATAAATAAGGACGCGGGGAAGAATATCCTGTACGTTTCCTGCGGATATGAAACGCCCCTCCAGTATAAGAAAGATATTTACTTAGGAGAAATCAACTGGATATCGGGGAATCCTTTTGACGGAGGGCTGCCGGCCAGACTGTTTGAAGCAGAGGGAGATGCGGCCGGGATATCATTTAAGATCCGGCACACACCCGAGTTCACCCCCGGGCGCCTTATCAGGAAAGAGAACGGATGGAAAATCGAATCGGAAGCGAAGATACAGGGAGTGGCCCCGGGTCAGTTTGCGACCATCTACACCCCCGACACGTCGCTCTGCCTCGGGAGCGGGATGATTGTCGGGAGCCCGGATGAATCGGATAATATTAGGAAAAGAATAGGTCATCAGATATAAAAAAGTAACGGTATGGAAGAGAGTGTACTGCTTAAGTTGCTTGGAATAACTTACAATCAGATAGAGAGCGGAGTGTATGCCCTGATACTTGAAGATCCGGAGGAAGGGCGGCGCCTGCCGATCGTGATCGGATATCCCGAGGCGCAGTCGATAGAGTGCAAGCTTCAGAATGTGAAGATTCCGCGTCCGCTGGCCCACGACCTTCTGGCGAAGATAATCGAGGATCTGGGGGGATCGTTGATACGGGTTGATATCCATAAACTGCGCACCGGGCCTTATGCCGGCCGGCTCACCCTCATCGACGCCGCGGGGAACATAAAGGAAGTTGACGCACGCTCGAGCGACGCCGTGGCGCTTGCCATCCGCGTGGGCGCTCCTATCTACACCAGCCGCGAACTCCTGGAAAGAGAAGGCTTCGTGCCGAGCAAAAGCAACAAGAAAGAGACCGACGACAAAATGAAAGAAGGAGCGACCCAGATGAAGGGTGCCAACAAGAAGAAAGAAGACTGGAGCAAATACAGCCTCGATCGTCTGAAACATCTTCTCACTCAATATGTTGAGGAGGAGAATTACGAGGAAGCAGCCAAGGTGAAGGCCGAGATCGACAGGCGCTCCAATCCTGAAAAGTAAGAGAAGCCGCAAGGAAAATTAAGACACCGCGAAGGAAAAATCGGTTATTTATTCAATTTTTATTTAAAAAATATTTGATATTTATAGAAATTTTGTAATTTTGCTAAGAATTAGGGATTTGAAATAGTTTCAGAACCACAACGAAAAAAGACCAGAGAAATATCACATAATAATATGAAAAACAGGAAGAAAAGGATAGAAGTAATAGTAGATATCATCAACAATCAATGTGTGGGAAGCCAGGAAGAGCTTGCAGCTTTGCTTGACTCGGCGGGATATAAAGTGACGCAGGCCACTTTGTCGCGCGACCTTAAAATGCTGAAAACCACCAAAGTGCCGACCGACAAGGGCACTTATATGTATATCCTTCCCGACACCAACACGATAAAAGACAAACTGCTGGCAACCGGCCAGACTGATTTGACCAACAACCATCAGTCGGGCTTCGTATCACTGAAATTTTCCAACAACATTGCAGTGATCAAGACGCGCAACGGGTATGCACCCGGCATCGCCTACGACATAGACATAAGCAATGTGGAGGAGATCATCGGTACCATTCCCGGCACCGACACCATCCTGGCAGTGCTTGCCGAAGGTGTGAGCCACGAACGCGCCAGGGAAGTGCTGTCGAGATTCTTACCGTTAAACAACAAAATCCCAACCTACTGAGATGATCAAAATCGGTATAGCGGGGGCCGACACCCCGGAGGCGGGTGAATTGCTCAGACTTCTGATCCAACATCCGGAGATAGAGCTGATATTCGCGCACGCGCCTGCGCAGAAAGGTGTGCCCGTATTCAAGCACCACCGCGGCCTGGTGGGCGACACGGAGCTTCGCTTCACCGAAGCCTTCCCCATAGATAAAATCGACCTGCTGTTCGTCACGTCGGAAGATTCGATGCCTCCTGATGTGCCTTTGCCGGATAACGTCAAGGTGGTGATCGTGCAAAAGAACGATGAATTCAAACCGATTGCCGACATAGACGCGGAAGAATTTATACCCGGCGTTTCCGAAATGTTCAGGAAACCGCTGGTGAGAATAGGGAGATATAGCAGAGTGTTGCCGCCTGCCACATCTCTCTCTTTAATTGTGCTTTATCCTCTTGCCACCCATCTGGTGCTTAACGATACGCTCACGCTCAAAATAGGACTCCCGCCGTATAAGAAGGAATCGGTGAATGTGGAACTGATGACGGCCGAGCTCGAATCGCTGCTTGAGAAAGTGCAGATGAGCTTCACCCGCTTCAAAAGCGTGGAAGTAGATGCCTCCGACACTCTCAGAGCGCTTACCCTCGAGGCGAGTTTCGAGAGCACCATCACGGTGGAAGAGATCGTGAAGATGTACGAGAGCATTTACGACGACCATAATTTCACATTTCTTGTGGATACACCACCCTCCCCCACCGAAGTGGCCGGCACGCATAAATGCCTGATCCACATTGGGAGAGAAGAGTCGCGCATCAAGATTTCGGCGGTTGCCGACAGCGTGTTGCGCGGAGGGGCCGGCGATGCCATCCATACTATGAATCTCCTCTTCGGGCTCTTCGAAAAGACGGGGCTTTCGCTTCCGGCCGGATTAGCCTTCAACGACTGAGACAGCAAGGTTGCCTCAAAGAGTGTAAAATAGCCGGAGAAAGCTCATTTCAGGGACACGGGAAGGAGCCCAAAGTTGGAAAAAATTTATTAAATTTGCGAAATTTCAAACAGACCAAAAACGGATAGAGACAAATGTCGGTAAACAAAGTAATATTGATAGGAAACGTGGGTAACGATCCCGAGATGTCGTTTCCTGAATCGGGCGCTGCCCTTGCCAAATTCTCGCTGGCTACCACCGAGCATCGCTCCGACGGGCGCGAGCTGACTGACTGGCACAAGATAATTATGTTTGGCGAGAAGGCCCGATTTGCCGAGAATTATATCCGTAAGGGGACAAAGCTATATGTCGAAGGCCGCGTCAAATATCGCGACTGGGAAGACAAATTCAAGGTAAGGCACAAAATCACCGAGATCATAGCCGACAATTTTGAGATTTTAGGACGGTCAATAGCATCAAAAGAGCAATAACAGAAGAGATGAGAAAGTGGAGAATTGAAGACTCAAACGAGCTTTACAACGTATCGGGCTGGGGCCTGAAATACTTCTCGATAAACGAGAAAGGCCACGTGCAGGTAACGCCGCACGAAGGCGCCACACCGATAGACATCCGGGAAGTGATCGACGAACTGAGGGTGAAAGACATCTCGGCGCCGCTGCTGCTGCGTTTCCCGGACATCCTCGACGACCGCATCAGAAAGCTCTCCAACTGCTTTAAGAAAGCCTCGGAAGAATATAATTATGAGGGAGAAAGCTACATAGTGTATCCCATCAAAGTGAACCAGATGAGGCAGGTGGTGGAAGAGATCATCAGCCACGGCAACAAGTACAACATCGGACTCGAAGCCGGTTCCAAACCTGAGCTCCATGCTGTGCTGGGCCTCACAAGCCATGCCAACTCGCTCATCATCTGCAACGGCTATAAGGATGAAGACTACGTAGAGCTTGCCCTTCTGGCCCAGAAGATGGGTAAGAGGATCCACATCGTGGTGGAGAAGCTCAACGAACTCAAACTCATCTCGACCGTCTCGAAACGATTGGGAATCATTCCAAACATAGGTATCCGCATCAAGCTCACCTCGGCGGGGAGCGGGAAATGGGAAGGCAGCGGAGGCGACGTAAGCAAATTCGGCCTCAACTCCAGCGAGCTGCTTGACGCGATTGAATTTCTCGAGAAAAACAAGATGCGCGACTCGCTCAAGCTCATCCATTTCCATATCGGCAGCCAGATCACCAAGATTCGCCGCATCAAGAATGCTTTGCGCGAGGCGATGCAATTCTACGTGCAGCTCTCGAAGATGGATTTCAACATCGAATTCGTCGACATAGGCGGCGGCCTCGGAGTGGATTACGACGGCACACGCTCGGCCTCGGGCGAAAGCTCGATGAACTATTCGATACAGGAGTATGTGAACGACTCGGTGTTCGCCCTCGTGGATGCCTGCCAGAAGAACGGCCTCAAGCAGCCCAACATCATCACAGAGAGCGGTCGGTCGCTTACGGCCCACCATTCGATATTGATAATCGAAGTGCTCGAGACTACGGAGCAACCTATCTGGAACGACAACGACGAGATAGGTGAAGACGCCCACGAGTTGGCCAAGGAGCTTTACAATATCTGGGACAAAATCAACCCCTCCAGGGTGTTTGAGGATTGGCACGACGCCCTTCAGATCCGCGAAGAGGCTCTCGAGCTCTTCAGCCTCGGGCTTCTTGACCTCACCACGCGTGCCCAGATAGAGAAGCTGTTCTGGTCTGTGGCCCGCGATGTGCACGACATGACCTTGAACATGAAGCATCCGCCCGAAGAGCTGAAGCGGATCTCAAAGATGCTTCCGGAGAAATATTTCTGCAATTTCAGTCTGTTCCAAAGTCTTCCCGACAGCTGGGCAATCGACCAGATGTTCCCCATCATGCCGATCGAGCGTCTCAACGAGAAGCCAAACAGAGAGTGTACCATCCAGGACATCACCTGCGACTCCGACGGGAAAATCAGCCGCTTCGTGTCGCCGCAGGGCACTTCGGACTCCCTGCCGGTGCATGCCTTGAAATCGAACGAGCATTACTACATCGGCGTCTTCCTCGTAGGTGCCTATCAAGAGATTCTCGGGGATATGCACAACCTCTTCGGCGACACCAACGCAGTGCATATTTCTGTAGGGAAAGACGGGTATATCATCGAGCAGATCATCGACGGAGAGCCGGTGGCCGATGTGCTTGACTATGTGGAATATAATCCGAAGAAATTGGTGCGCAATCTTGAAGCCTGGGTATCGGCCTCGATGAAAAACGGCTCGATCACGGCAGAGGAAGGTCGCCAGTTTCTCAACAATTACAAGTCAGGCCTTTACGGCATTACGTACCTGGAACGCGACTGAAGATGCGTTATTTTCTCAAGCTTGCTTACGACGGCATCCCCTATCACGGATGGCAGCGACAGCCTAACGCCTCTTCCGTGCAGGAGACCATCGAGCGGGCTCTCTCCACGATGATGCAGCGGGATGTGGAGATAGTGGGAGCAGGACGCACCGACACCGGTGTGCACGCCCGGACGATGTATGCCCACTTCGACTGCGACCCCATAGAGAACAAAGGGAAGTTTTTGCAGTCGCTCAACAGGCTTTGCGGCCAAGCGATCGCTATAAAGGATGTGCTTGACGTTGTGCCGGAGGCCCATGCGCGGTTTGATGCGAAAAGCAGGACTTACCAGTATCACATCACCGGAGAGAAAGACCCCTTTCTGCGCGATTACGCATGGGAAATCGGGAGGATGCCCGACCATGAGAAGATGAACGAGGCGGCAACACTACTCCTTGAGACAGAAGACTTTACCTCATTTGCAAAACTCCACTCAGACGCCAAGACAAATATATGCGACGTGACTCACGCCCGATGGGAGAAAACCGGCGAACACGGATTGGTGTTCACCATCACAGCCGACAGGTTTTTGCGCAATATGGTGAGGGCGGTGGTAGGCACCGTTCTCGAAGTTGGGAATGGAAAGATAAGCATAAACGAATTCAAGGAGATAATCGAGAAGAAGAACAGGTGTGACGCAGGCGTTTCGGTGCCGGCCAAAGGCCTGTTTCTCACCGACATAGTATATTCACCCGAAATTTTTATATAATATGGATGTAAAGGATAGAATCATTGAACTGCGCAATGAATTGAATCGCCACAACCATAACTATTACGTGTTGAACTCGCCGGAAATCTCGGACCAAGAGTTTGACAAACTGATGAAAGAGCTCGAGGCGCTTGAGGCAGAGCATCCTGAATATGCCGATCCCCTCTCGCCCACCCAGCGTGTGGGGAGCGACCTTTCGAACGACTTCCAGCACGTGGTGCATTCTCGGCCGATGATGTCGCTTGCCAATACCTACGACATCTCAGACGTAGACGAATGGTTCGAGAGAGTGAGCAAAGCTCTTGAGGGCGAGAAGTTTGACGTAGTGGGTGAATTGAAATTCGACGGCACCTCAATATCTATAATATATGAAAACGGGAGGCTCGTGAGAGCGGTGACGCGCGGCGACGGCACCCAGGGCGACGACGTTACAGCCAACGTCAAGACCATCAGAAGCATCCCATTGGTGCTCGAGCCCGGGTCGTGGCCCGCAGAGTTTGAAGTCAGAGGCGAGATATTGATGCCGTGGAAAGTGTTTGACGAGCTGAACCTGGAGCGCGAACGCGCCGGCGAGCCCCTCTTCGCCAACCCGCGCAACGCCGCCTCCGGCACATTGAAGACTAAAGACAGCCGCGAAGTGGCACGCCGAAAGCTTGACGCCAGGTTCTATTCCGTACTTAGCGACAATCTCCCTTACGACAACCATTTTCAAAACATGGAAGCCGTGAGAAGCTGGGGGTTCAAGGTTTCGCCGGCCATGAAGTTGCTCCACTCCCTGGAGGAGGTAGACGAATATATCAACTATTGGGATGAGGAGAGGAAGACGTTGCCTGTCGCCACCGACGGTCTGGTGTTTAAAGTAAATTCAATCCGTCAGCAACTCAACCTCGGATATACGGCCAAATCTCCGCGCTGGGCCGTGGCTTACAAATTCAATCCCGAAAATGCCTGCACCCAGCTCAGATTCGTTACCTTCGAGACGGGCCGCATGGGGATTGTGACGCCTGTTGCCAACCTTGAGCCGGTGCTCCTGTCGGGAACCATCGTAAAACGCGCCTCTCTGCATAACGAGGATATAATCAAAGAGTTGGATATCCATGAGGGTGACTGGCTCTACGTGGAGAAAGGTGGCGAGATAATCCCGAAGATAACAGGGGTGGATAAGGAAAGACGCGAGAAAGGCGCCTCCCCCATCGTCTTCGTCAGGGAATGCCCGGAATGCGGGACACCCCTGGTGAAACTCTTCGGCGACGCTCCATGGTGCTGCCCCAACCGCTACGGCTGCCGCCCTCAGATTACGGGAAGAATAGAGCATTTTGCCGGCCGCAGGATGATGGACATAGACGGCATCGGCGAGGAGACAGCCGAGCTGCTCTTCGATTGCGGACTGGTGGAAAACATCGGCGACATCTATGACCTGACAGCCGAGAAGCTCGGAGCGCTTGACCGCATAGGCGAAAAGACGGCCGCAAGAATCATGGCCGGAATCGAGGCCTCGAAGAGCGTGCCGTTTGAAAGAGTGGTCTACGCGCTTTCGATACCGAATGTTGGCGAGACCACAGGGAAACGCCTGGCACTCAGTGTGAAATCCATGGACAACCTGCAAAGCATGAGCGAGGAGGAACTCACCGGATTGCCCGAGATAGGCCCGATCATCGCCAAGTCGATATATGAATATATCCACGAAGAGGCCAACGAAAAGATAATAGAACGGTTGAGGGAAGCGGGTGTGCAGATGGAACTCTCGGCCGACAAACTCCAACCGGCAGGTGACAAACTGGCCGGGAAAACAATCGTGATATCGGGTACATTCTCGCACCACTCGCGCGATGAATATAAGGAGATAATCGAGCGTGAGGGAGGTAAAAACGCCGGCAGCATCTCAAAGAAAACCTCTTTCGTGCTCGCAGGCGAAAACATGGGGCCGGCAAAACGCGAGAAATGCGAGGCTCTCAACATCCCCATGATTTCGGAAGACGAATTCCTCAAAATGATTGAGTGATGCAGACTTACCTCGAGGCTGACGGTTTGCTGATACCTGACAGCATCGTGGCGGAGCAATCTTCAAGCGACCTGACCGCACGGTTTGCCGCCTCGCTTGTGCCGCAAGGAGGGACAGTTGCCGACCTGACCGCAGGCCTGGGCGTGAATTCATGGTGGCTCGCACAGCGTTCTAAGACGGTATATGCAGTGGAACGCGAACCCAGTCGGGCCGAGGCGCTTCGATTCAACTTCGAGTTGAC
>JAFLTX010000004.1:56370-59718 GCA_022509145.1 Muribaculaceae bacterium
AGATTTGAAGTTTTGCACAACAAATGGCCCGATCTTAGAAAATTAGACCCCAATTCACATCTATTCTACTCCGAGTCGCTTCACACCGACTTCCCCGGACGCGCCTTTTCAATCAAGAGAGAAGTTAGCTCATCCGACCTTAAAAAGCTCAAAGGGAGCGCCTTCAACGTCATCTCGCGCAACCATCCCGCCAAGGCTCCCGAAATAGAAAACAGATTCAAATTCAAGGGTTCGGAATGCAATTTTATCATCGCTACAAAAATTTTAGGGAAAAAATATATTTTTTCAGCTAAAAAAGTGGTGTGATTTTTGTAGAGATTTTGTAATTTTGCATTCCAATGGGGGTAAAGGCAGAAATAAATGCCTCCTCCAAAATTCACTACAGACAGACAACAGCAAAAATGGGACTCTTTTCATTCACACAGGAGATAGCGATGGACCTTGGCACTGCCAATACCATCATAATAAATAACGGGAAGATGGTTGTAGACGAGCCATCTGTAGTAGCCCTTGAAAATCGTCAACCCGTAAGGATGCTTGCAGTGGGCAAGCAAGCCCATCAGATGGAAGGGAAGGAGCCTCCGGGCATCATGACCATCCGCCCGCTTCGCGACGGCGTTATCGCCGACTTCAAGGCAGCGGAGCTGATGATACGCGGCATGGTGAAGATGATTAGCTCCAAGAGGCGCTGGTTCTCCCCTTCTCTCAGGATGGTGGTGTGCATCCCGTCGGGCTCGACAGAAGTCGAGATCCGTGCGGTGCGCGACTCGAGCGAGCACGCCGGTGGCCGCGAGGTATATATGATCTACGAACCTATGGCAGCCGCTCTTGGCATCGGCCTTGATGTGGAGAAGCCTGAAGGGAACATGATTGTAGACATAGGCGGCGGCACCACGGAAATCGCCGTGATCTCTCTGGGCGGAATCGTGAGCAACAAGAGCATCCGCGTGGCAGGCGACGACCTGACAGCCGACATCCAGGAGCACATGGGCCGCGTGCACAACATCCGCGTAGGCGCCACGATGGCCGAGAACATCAAAATCAACGTAGGCTCGGCGCTCCCGACGCTCGAGAATCCGCCGGAACCATTCATGGTAAACGGCCCCAACAAGATGACGTCTCTCCCGATGAGCGTGGAAGTAACCCACGAGGAGATATCTCACTGCATCGACAAGAGCATCTCTCAGATGGAAGAGGCAATCCTGGCCGCTCTGGAGCAGACTCCGTCGGAGCTCTACAGCGACATCATGCGCAACGGCATCTATCTCGCAGGCGGCGGCGCGTTGCTGAGAGGGTTGGCCAAGAGGTTCACCGACAAGATCAAGATTGAATTCAAGGTGGCCGACGATCCGTTGCACGCTGTAGCGCGCGGCACAGGCGTCGCCCTTAAAAACATCCATAAATTCAACTTCCTCATAAGATAATTCCGCCGGCGCCCTGTCGGCACAGGGATCAAAGAGCGGAGGGAGATTGTGGCTTATGCGCAATCTGATTGAATTCTTAGTAAAGTATAGCAGCGCTTTCCTCTTCACGTTTCTATGCGTGATCAGCCTTGTGCTGCTGTTCTCTAACGGCCGCTATCTCCCATCTATCTGGTTTTCAAGCGCCAACGGGATTTCGTCTTCCGTATACGGAGTTAGCAGAGGGATAACGGGATATTTCTATCTGAAAGAGATAAACGAGCAGCTCCAGCAGAACAACGCTCGCCTGGAAAACGAAGTGCTCAATCTCAAGAATCAGATTGCCGAATACCGGTCGGTGTTGTCGGATTCCGCCGATTTTGTTCCCACAGAGAAAAGATACGGGTATGTTCTGGCCACCATAATCAACAACTCCACGCAGCACGCCCGAAACTATTTCACCATCAACAAAGGGAGCCAGGACGGCATAAAGGCCGGAATGGGCGTGGTGAATCAAAACGGAGTGATCGGCATCGTGGATGTGGTGGGCAAAAAGACATCTCGCGTGATGTCGATACTCAATACCAACCAGCACATCTCGGCTCGCATCAAAGGCACAGAAACAGTAGGATCGGTGGTCTGGAAAGGGAGCGACCCCACGATAGCCTACCTTGAGGAGGTGCCGAAACACGCAGTGACGCATATCGGCGACACCGTGGTGTCGAGCGGCTTCTCCACCTCATTTCCCGCCGAACTTCCGATAGGCGTGGTGATGGGGAAGGTAAGGACCGTCAACGAGAATTATTACACACTGAAGGTGCGGCTTGCAGGCGACATCAAGAAGCTGAGCACGGTGAGAGTGCTCACCGACAACCTTAAGGAAGAGATAGACTCGATCAGAGGCCTCAGCGAATAAACAGCAAGGGATAAACTGAAAGGGAATACAGGAAGAAGAGAATGGACAGAGTGATTACAAGTTCGCCGCTCAAGTATACGATAATGTTCGTATTGCTTATCCTTGCGCAGGTGTTGATATGCAACAACATCCTGCTCTTCGGCGTGGCTTTCCCCTTCCTTTTCATCTTCTTCATCCTGACGCTTCCGCTCAACACCAACCTGAACCTGCTGATGGCGCTGAGCTTCCTTATGGGGCTGCTGATCGACATCTTCGACGACACGCTGGGGCTGCTGGCCTTCGCCTCTCTCCTACTTGCCGTAATCAGGAAGCCGGTTTTTTATCTATATATGCATCGCGACGAGAAGTTTGCAGCATCCGTACCATGCGTTTCCGTGATGGGATGGGCCGCATATCTGAAATATATTTTCACACTCACGGCGTTTTTCACAGCCGTCGTCTTCGGTATTGAATTTTTCAATTTCGAGATGATTGGCAGAATATTTGTTATGATAATCTCGAGCACCCTCCTCACCATGGTGCTCTTGACGGCTTTGGACGCCGTCTGCAACCGTGAGCCTTACCGGGAATGAAAGATTATAAGCTCGAGAACAGGAAATTCGTGATCGGAGGTTTTCTTCTGATTGTTCTTGTCATATTCGGAGTAAGGCTTTTCAATCTGCAGATCAAAGACCCGAAATATAAGGAGAGTGCCCTGAGCAATGCCTTCCTGCGGAAAATCACGTATCCCTCCCGCGGGCTCATATACGACCGCAACGGCAACCTTGTAGTGTATAATTCCCCTACCTACGACGTGATGGTGATTCCCAGAGACATGGGAAAGGACTTCGACACGCTCGCCCTCGCCTCCACCCTCGGGATCACTGAAGACGAGTTCAAGAGGAAATGGGCCGAGATGAAGGCCCAACCCTCCTATTCAGCCTACACGCCCCAAAAACTGATATCCCATCTGTCGCAAGAAGACTACGGCCGGTTGCTCGAGAAGATATACGCCTACCCGGGTGTGTTCATCCAGAGCAAATCCGAGAGGAG
>JAFLTX010000004.1:59818-64646 GCA_022509145.1 Muribaculaceae bacterium
GACCCGTCGCTGCTAACCGGGAAAGAGAGAGGAAACAATTACGCCAAGCTCGTTTCCGACCCGCAGAAACCTCTTTATGACCGCTCGATACAGGGGGCCTATCCTCCGGGATCGACCTTCAAGCCGTCGCAGGCGCTGATCCTTCTCCAAGAGAACATCGTAAACTTATCCACCTCCTACCCGTGTTCGCACGGATACGTAAACGGGTTGCGCGTGGGGTGTCACGGCCATGCCTCCCCCATCGCTTTGAAACCGGCTCTGCAGACCTCATGCAACGCATATTTCTGCTGGGGGTTCAAAAATCTTGTAGACAAGAAAGGGGCCTCGCGTGACGAACAGTTCACCAAATGGAAAGATTACATGGTGAGCATGGGCTACGGTTATCCTCTCGGAGTCGACCTTCCGCACGAGAAAAGAGGCTTCATTCCCAACGTAGAATTCTACAACAACTCGATAAAAGGGAAAAAGTGGTCGGCCAATTCCGTGATATCCATATCGATAGGCCAGGGTGAGATACTTGCCACCCCACTCCAGATAGCCAATCTATGCGCCACTATAGCGAACCGAGGATATTTCTACACCCCGCATATCGTGCGCAACATAGAGGGTGAATCGCTGGACCCGCGTTTTTCAGAGAAACACACTCCTCCCGTGAAAAAGGAGTTTTACGACGCCGTTGCCGAGGGTATGCGTATGGCCGTGACAGGTGGCACCTGTCGCGGGGCAGCCATACCGGGAATCGAGGTTTGCGGGAAAACCGGTACGGCGCAGAACCCCCACGGAAAAGACCACTCGGCGTTCATAGGGTTTGCGCCCTATCGCGAACCGAAGATAGCCGTGGTGGCATACGTGGAGAACGCCGGCTTCGGTGCAACTTACGGGGTGCCAATAGGGAGCCTGATGATAGAGAAATATCTGAACGGGAAAATCGATCCGAGCCGCACAGGCGTGGAGGCAAGAATGAAATCAGCTAATACAATCGTGTCAAGTGGAGTTAAGTCTCATTGATAACAAGAAAGGATTCTTCGGAAGCTTAGACTGGTTTACCATTATCCTTTACCTCATAATGGTAGTGGCCGGAGCAGTGAGCATCTTCGCGGCGAGCTATGACTACGAGGGAGGCCGGATGTTCGATTTCGCACAGTTTTCCGGTAAGCAGTTCGTATGGATCGGGCTTGGGCTGGCGCTTGGCATCGTCATACTTCTTCTTGATTCGAAACTCTATGAGATCTACGCCTATCCCATATACGGAGCGGTGTTGCTTCTGCTGCTGGTGACCATCTTCATCGCGCCCAACATCAAGGGGAGCCACTCGTGGCTGAGCTTCGGCGCCGTGAGTCTGCAGCCGGCAGAGTTCGGGAAGTTCGCAACCGCACTTGCCCTCTCCAAGCTCTTTGATTCATACAACTTTTCCCTAAACGAAAAGAGTTCAAACTACTATAAGGCCCTGCTGATCATGTTCATGCCGGTGTTGCTTATTCTGGCTCAACGTGAAACGGGGTCGGCACTGGCATATTTCGCCCTTTTCTTCGTGCTCTATCGCGAAGGGATGAGCGGTCTGGTGCTGTTCGGAGCCACGCTTCTGATCGCCATCTTCGTAATAGCCTTGAAGTTTTCCGCGGTGGCGGCACTGGGCCTCACGGCCGGGGAGATATCGGTGTTTGCTCTCTGCGGGGTGGTGCTTTGCGCGATGCTTTTCGCCTACTGCAAGGAGCCGATAGTGGCCCGCAACGTGTTTTTCATACTGTTGACGGGTGCCCTGCTGCTCGTCGGACTCGGCCTGGGCGGCGTCAACGCCCCCGGGCGCCTCATCTGCATCCTCTTCATGCTCGCGGCAGTTCTCTACGTGGCCTTCTTCATGCTGCGTCATCCTTTGAAAAAGTTTGTAATCTCAATCCTGTTTGCAGTGGTTGGTATCGGTTTTATGTATTCTGTGGGATATGTATTCAACAATGTTTTACAACCTCACCAGAAAGACCGTATCGAAGAAACGCTGGGAATAAGGTCGGATCTGCACGGGACCGGCTATAACGTAAACCAGAGCAAGATAGCGATAGGATCCGGCGGATTCGCCGGAAAGGGATTTCTCAACGGCACGCAGACAAAACTGAAGTATGTACCTGAGCAGCACACCGATTTCATCTTCTGCACCATAGGCGAGGAGGAAGGGTTTGTGGGGTCGATTGTCGTCTTGCTTCTCTTCCTGACACTGATCTGGCGCATCATTTACCTGGCCGAGAGGCAGACCACCAATTTTGCACGGGTCTATGCCTATTGTGTGGCGAGCTTCCTGATATTCCACGTCTGCATCAACATCGGAATGGTGCTGGGACTTGTGCCGGTAATCGGCATTCCCTTGCCGTTTTTCAGCTACGGAGGGTCGTCGCTGTGGGGGTTCACCATCCTGCTGTTTATCCTTCTGAGCCTTGACGCCTCACGAAAAGAGAACCTGCACTAAAGGAGACCAAATAAATTTGAACTTAAATTGAAATTTTCGCGTTATAATAATAAAGGAAAACAAACCACATAAGTTATGGCAAACAAAAGAGAATTTAAAAAATCGGTAGAAGCCCTGTCGTCAGCATTGCTCGACGAGATGATGGCAAGTTATTATAATGTAAAAGAGGCTGACCGCGAGAAGATCTCACAAGCTATCGCAAAGGTGGCCGAGGCTATGGGTAACGCCAAGAAGGAATCAAGCAAACTCTTCAACAAGGGTGTGAAAGATTTCGAAAACATGTCGGCCTACAATGCAGCCAAAGCCCAGCATACCAAGGAGAAATACCGCAATGCCATCGCCAGCTACAACAACGCGTTGAGCGAGGCTCTGAAAGCTTACAACGAGGGAATGCCGGCCAACGGTCCGGCGCAACAGGAACCCGCCAAGAGCTGATGACGCAGAACCTACACATTTGCCTCTACCCTATGCCCATAGTCTGGGGCGACAAGAAGGCCAACTTCGAGTTGCTCGAGGACGCTGTGGGCCGTCTGCATCCCGGCACCGACCTGCTGGTGGTGCCCGAGATGTTCTCCACCGGTTTCATGACCTCCGACAAGGAACAGCTCAGAGAGCTGGCGGAATGGAATTCAGGCGAAACGATAGAGTTTCTTCAACGGCTTTCACGCGAAAGCGGAGTGGCGATAGCCGGAAGTTTCATGGCAAACACGGGGGGTTCGCTTTTCAACCGTGCTTTCTTCGTGGAGCCTATCGGCGACCCGACCTTCGCAGACAAGCGGCATCTCTTCACGATGGCCGGGGAAAACAAAGTTTTCTCGGCCGGAGACCGCCGATTAGCTGTAAGATACCGCGGATGGAACATCGCAATGGTAGTGTGTTACGACATCCGGTTCCCGGTGTGGTGCCGCAATGTAGGGAACGGTTATGACCTTCTGCTGGCCGTGGCCAATTGGCCTGTGCCCCGCGTTGGGGCGTGGACCCAGCTTCTTAAAGCACGCGCAATAGAGAATCTGTCTTACGTATGCGGCGTAAATTGCTCTGGACGCGACTCCAACGGCTTCGAGTATGACGGCGCCTCCTATCTCTTTGACTTCAAAGGAGCCGACATCTCGATGCGCAGCGATTCCTCTCCCCTTATCTATGCATCTCTTTCCTATGAGAAACTGGAGAAATTCCGCGAGAAATTCCCGGCATGGAAAGACAGCGACGAATTTATCATAACAAATTAAAATATTAATATCATGGCAATTCAATTCACCGACCAGACCGCTCAGGAAGCCATTGCTTCAGGGCAGGCAGTAGTGATCGATTTCTGGGCCACATGGTGCGGCCCGTGCATCAAATTAGGCCCCGCCGTAGAGGAACTCGCCGAGAAATATGGCGACAAGGCTCTTATCGGCAAGCTCAACATCGATGAAAACGATGAGGTTGCATCTCAGTTCAGAGTGCGCAACATTCCTACCGTACTTTTCTTCAAAGACGGCGAAATGAAGGAACGCAGCGTAGGTCTCGTTTCTCTCCAGGCTCTCGAAGAGAAACTCCTCGCCACACTCGGCTGATAAAGAGAAAGAAGAATTAAAGAAAGGCTGCGTCAAGTGAAAATTTGGCGCAGTTTTTTAGTTTGTATGTTTGAACTCTGAATCGGGTGCAATATAGTTCACTTGAGGCCCGGGACACGGCCATATAACTGAAAGTGGGTGGAATAGTAGTTGGAGCTCATCGACGAGATGACCACCCCTTTCGTGGAAGCATGGATAAACTGGTCATCGTCAATCATCAGCCCTACGTGGTTGATCTTCGTTCCGCCGTTTGTAATGAAGAAAACCAAGTCGCCGGCCTTGACGCCACTCTTTTTCACCGGTGAGCAAAATTCAGCCTGTTTGGCCGAATTGCGGGGCAGTTTATACCCGGCTTTCTCAAACACTCTCATCACGAACCCGCTGCAATCCGTGGCCTCTCCCTTATCCTGGCGTCCGAACTCATAAGGCGTCCCCATCCACTCGAGCGCCTCGTCGATGATCAGTTTCACATCGCCGTGAAGATTCTTCTCAATCTCGTGGCGCCGATGCTTGTCAATCTTCTCCGTTTTCGCCTTCCCCTTCTTTTTATTCTTTACCGAATGCTTGAGCGTGGAGCAGCCAGAAAGCATAGCGACCATGCAGGCAAAAAGGAGCGGAACAAATATGTGACGGGTGTTTATTTTCATAATTTTTACAAATTTAATAAAGTTAAGTCAAAAATTTGCGCTTTTTGTTGCATGATTAAAAAAGAAGTTGTAATTTTGTGGTCGGATTTCAAATCCGACCAGAGAAATTGCCTTGTGGTGTAATGGTAGCACGCAGGTTTCTGGCACCTTTAGTGAGGGTTCGA
>JAFLTX010000040.1 GCA_022509145.1 Muribaculaceae bacterium
CTGTCCACGCTGTAGACCAACACGCAGTTGTCATCGAGATTCAAGTCTTTACCGGCCTTGCAGATCTCCCGCATGTCGTATGTGAGGTAGGTGTCGAGGTTGTTGGCCGCCACAGCGTAGATAAGCAGAAGCCTGCCGTCGCCTTCCGAACTGTCGGCGCTGTCGCCCCCGTTCTCTTCTCCGGGAGGCTCATTCTCCGAGGGGCTTACGCAACCGGTAGCTGCTAAGGCCATCAGCAGAAACGCGATGAAAATATATAAATATTTGAAGGTCGATTTCATAATTATCTTTCCTCTTTATATAGCCGCCGTATCATTTTAAACGATTGCTCTTATCTTCTGTCTAAGCCATGAACGGGAGCTAATATTTTACAAAGATACAACTATTTCCCGTTTTTTTTGTTATATAAGTAAAGAAATCTAAATGAAGAAATCTCTGATACGGCTTTTAATAGTCGTAATGTCAGTCACTTTCTTCGTCTTGCTATATTTTCAAATCACCTATATGGAGAATATGGTAAGGATGAGGGAAGGGCAATTCTCTGAAGGTGTAATGCGTTCGTTACACGCCACTTCTCTATTTCTTGAGAAGCAGGAGGCGCTGAGATTTCTTGAAGACGACGTAAGTAATATCGAGGCCAGTTCTCTTACCTCATCTTCCACACCCGGAGACGATGCTTTTGACCTGCGGGCCAAGACGCGGCGCAACCTTTACGGGTCGGATTCCTATCCGGTGAAGCCGATTTCGAGCCGTTACCGCGAGCTGCAGAGAGCCGTGAGGGAGCAATATCTGTATCAAAAGGAATTGCTCGACGACCTTGTGCTCATCATCCTCTCCGACGCCGATAAAATTCCAATTCTCGAGAGAGCAGACTCCACCCTTATCGCGACCACGCTTGAGTCCGAGCTGGCGGCCAACGGAATCGACCTCCCCTTCCGATTCGCTCTCTCAGACAGCAAGCACAACATCCTCTATGAGTTCGGGGGTTTTTCCGACGAATCGAAAGACAACGTCTATTCCGACGTTCTCTTCCCCAACTCTTCGTCAAATTACATTCTGCTTGTCGAATTCCCGTCGAAACATAAATACATCTTTTCGTCGGTAAGGTTTATAATCCCGACGCTGGCGCTGACCGTTCTTCTCCTTTTCACTTTCATCTACACCATCTATATGATTGTGAAACAGAAGAAGATCTCAGAGATGAAATCAGACTTCATAAGCAACATGACCCACGAGCTGAAGACTCCGATTTCTTCGATATCGCTCGCAGGGCAGATGCTCGGCGACGAGTCGGTGAGGAAGTCGCCGGTGATGCTCAAGCATATAGCCAATGTCATAACAGAAGAATCGAAGCGTCTTAAATTCCAGGTAGACAAAGTGTTGCAGCTCTCTGTCTTTGACAACAACGCCACCGAAAGCGCGTTGAAGTTTACGGAAGTTAGCGCCAACCAGGTGATTCAAACCGCAGTCAACAGCTTCAAATTACGCCTTGAAAAGAGCGGAGGCTCACTTTCTTGCAACCTTCTGGCCTCTAACGATGTTATATATGTAGACGAGATGCAATTCAACAACATAATCCAGAATCTTTTGGAGAATGCGTTGAAGTATCGCAAGGAGGATGTAGTTCCCGAGCTCTCGGTCACCACCCGGGACGTCGCAAAAAACAAACTCGAAATCCTGGTTCGCGACAATGGCATAGGTATAAAGAAAGACGATCTGAAGCGCATTTTCGAGCGCTTCTACAGAGTCTCAACCGGCAATCGTCACGACGTCAAGGGATTCGGTCTCGGATTGGCCTACGTCAAGAAGATGGTTACACTCTTCAACGGCGAGGTGACGGCGGAAAGCGAGTTTGGGAAATGGACGGAGTTCAGGATTTTGATCCCTCTTTCGGAGGCATCTCTTCCAAGAGAGAAATAAAACCATGAGAAACTAAAAACAGAACGTGTTATGGAACAGAAATTAAAAATATTACTCTGCGAGGACGACGAGAATCTCGGCACCCTGCTGCGGGAATTCCTTCAGGCTAAAGGGTTCGACGCCGACCTCTGCGCAGATGGAGAGAAAGGTTACGACGCCTTTATGAAAGGCCAGTACGACCTTTGCGTGCTCGACGTGATGATGCCTAAAAAAGACGGCTTCACGCTGGCACAGGAGATAAAGAATCTCAACCCCGATATGCCAATTATCTTCCTGACAGCCAAGTCGCTGAAGGATGACGTATACGAAGGTTTCAAAATCGGTGCGGACGACTATCTCACCAAGCCTTTTGCTATGGAAGAACTCGTGCTCCGTATCGGTGCCATCCTCAGGCGCGTCAAAGGGAAGCAGGATAAGGACGTAACCGTCTTCCATATCGGCAAGTATACTTTCGATACCCAGAAACAGGTGCTCGTTTCAGGCGACAAGATGCAGAAACTCACCACCAAGGAGTGTGAGCTGCTGGCTCTTCTTTGCCGACATGTGAACGAGATTCTCGAAAGGAATTATGCGCTGAAGGCGATCTGGGTAGACGACAACTACTTCAACGCGAGAAGTATGGACGTTTATATCACCAAGCTCCGCAAGCTGCTGAAAGACGACCCGGAAATCGAAATCATCAACATCCACGGCAAGGGCTATAAGCTGATAGCTCCGGTGCCCGACGCCCAAAACTAATTCTGACAACTGAAATCTGAAATCTGACAACTAAAAATGCGTTCTGTATTAAGTTTTCTCTGGAAAATTTATCTGATTTTTATCGCCGGACCGCTTTTTATTGTGGCCACGTTCATCACGGCGGTTCTGACGATTATAACCACTGCCATCGGCGGAAAACGATTTTGGGGTTACTGGCCGGCTCATATTTGGAGCCGGTTGGTATGCTTTTTGGCATGTGTGCGAGTGGAGGTGAGAAACCGCGATCTGATAGATAAAAACGAGAGCTACGTCTTCGTCTGCAATCATCAGGGAGCTTTCGACATCTGGGCTATCTTCGGGTACCTGAACCATAATTTCCGGTGGCTGATGAAGAAGAGCCTCGAGAAGATTATCTTCGTGGGTTACGCCTGCCGCCGGTCGGGGCATATTTTTGTGGACCACTCCTCGCTCCAGTCGATCAAGACCACCATCGAAGATGCCCGAGATCAGTTGAAAGGAGGGATGAGTCTCGTGATTTTCCCTGAAGGCACGCGTTCGGCCGACGGGAGTCTGGGCTCCTTCAAACGCGGCGCTTTCATGCTCGCAGGAGAATTCGGCCTTCCCGTTGTTCCGCTGAGTATTCAGGGTGCCTACGAGATTATGCCGAAGGATGCCAAGTTCCCGCGTCCCGGCAAAATCATCCTTACTATCCATGAGCCGATCCGTTCGGAGACCGGAAGCTACAATACCCGCGAGCTCCTCTCTCAATGTTATGACATTATAAAAGGAGACCTCGAGCCCGAGATAAAAGGCAACCTCGAACCGGCGGCCTTGGAGGATTCAGAAAAAGATTGAGAGTTTTGAAGAAAAAGATATTTTTGACAATCGGAGGAAGCGACCCCTCGGGTGGCGCCGGCATCCAGGCGGATATTAGAGTGGCGGATCGGTTGGGATTGTACCCCCTCTCGGTGATATCTGCCGTTACTTCGCAAAACACATCCACTTTCGCCGACATTTTTCCGGTACCGGTCAAGGTGTTGAGAACGCAACTCGAAACGCTCCTTTCCGACATTACCCCGGATTGCGTAAAGATAGGTATGCTCCCCTCTCCCGAACACGCTGAGTGTGTTGCCGATACGCTGCGTGAGTACGTGATAACGAGTATAGTTGTGGATCCCCTGCTTGTTCCCACTTTGAGCCATCAACATGCGTCCAAAAAGCTCGTAGCTGCAGTTGCGAGACACCTTTTCTCCATAGCAACTCTTGTAACTCCCAATCTTGAGGAACTGGAAGTGTATGAGGCTGTTCTGGATCAAAACTTCGACCGCCTCTGCAATGCCTATCTTCTCAAAGGTGGCCACGGGAAGGACGACACGATAACGGATACGCTTTATCTCCACGACGAAGCGCCTGCTGCGGAAACGGGAGACGTGGAAGAGCTCCCAGATTACATGTATAACTCACCCAGCCCTTTCCCGACGGTAGAGATGCACCCGATGTCCAAGGTCCGGGAAACCAACGAGCAGATCATGTTCGGCAGTCCGCTCACTATAAGAGAATTCAAACATGACCGAATCGATACTGGGAACACCCACGGATCGGGATGCGTGCTCTCTTCAGCCATAGCCTGCTATCTTGCCCTTGATTCCGACCTTGTGGCGGCAGTGGAGAAAGCCTTGACTTTCATCAACGATGCTCTTGCCGCTTCAAAAGATTTCAAATTGGGAAAAGGGAACTACGGCCCTTCCCTTCTCTGACTTACTTAAATATATCACAGATGAGAATTATAATAAATTCACAGGAAACCTTAATCCCCGATAATATAAATACTGTTTCCAAGCTTCTGGAGTTTCAAAATATACCGGAAGAAGGAACAGGCGTCGGCCTAAACAACCGCCTGATAGAAGCGCGAAACCGACCGACCACTCTCCTGCAAAATGGCGACAACGTAATCATCATTTCCGCTACTTTCGGAGGCTGACCAAATTTTACACACCCAAATCATTCTTGGTATGGAAGGGAAACCCGCCACTCCGGTTAAGGAATTTATAACTGTGGGGTTCACTCTGCCCGATCGGCATCCTTCCGGAGTAAAGCATGAGGCAGCGGCTATCTCGGAATATCTATCTTCCGGCGCCATAGATTTCTTCCATATCCGCAAACCGGCATGCGATATTGATTACACTCGGGAGCTTATAAAGTCGGTAGATCCGGAGCTTCACCCGAGGCTCGTGTTGCATTCGCATTACGATTTGGCAAAGGATTTCGCCCTCAAAGGCGTTCATTCAAAAGCAGAATCGGCTCCTCTCAGCCAACTGCATACTTCCGCTGGTTTCCATTCTTTAGAGGAACTGGAAAGTGCTGACGTTAAGAGGTTTGATTACGTTTTTCTTTCTCCTGTATTTGATTCGATCTCAAAGCAGGGCTATGCTTCGCCATTCAATCTTGATGATGATAAACTGAAGGAATCTCTCTCAAAATTTAAAAATGTAGTAGGTTTAGGTGGTGTATCTCCCGAGAAATTCTTAAATTTGTGTCGTGCAAATTTTGCCGGGGCCGCTCTTTTGGGTTACCTTTGGAGCGACCGGGAACCTATAAATGAGAAAATAGAAACAATTAAGAAATTTAAGATATTATGTTGCAATTCATAACAAATGAGAAATCAGCCGTTTCTCCCGAAAAACAGCTCCTCGACGCTATCGACGGCGGTTGCCGCTGGGTGCAAATCCGCCTGAAGAGTGCCACAGACGATGAGATAAAAAGAGTCTTCATGAGCATCCGCGACCGCGCCAAAGAAACCCTCACCACGGTTATCATCAACGACCGTGTGGAATTGGCCAAGGAATTAGGCGAGGAAGGTGTGGCAGGCGTACACCTCGGCAGCGAGGATATGGCACCCGCTGCGGCACGCAACTTCCTGGGCCCCAACGCAATCATCGGTGTAACGGCCCATTCTTATGAAGATATCGACAACGTTAAGAATCTCGACATAGACTATATTGGCCTTGGCCCGTTTTCGCATACCGAAACAAAGGAACGTCTCGCTCCCCTTCTCGGCATCGACGGGGTGAAAGAGATCGTTGACCAAGCCAAGGAAAACGAAGTGTTCATCCCTATCGTGGCCGTAGGTGGCGTAAAGCTTCACGACGTAAAACCGCTCCTCGAAGCCGGCGTCAACGGTGTGGCTGTAAGCGGAGCTATCGCCAATGCATCTAACATAGCCGAGGAGACCAAAAAATTCATAGACCTTCTTCCGCTGAATGAGTGAAATGAGAGACGACATTCTGAAAATAGGCGGCAGGGAATTTCGATCGCGCCTCTTTGTGGGCACAGGTAAATTCTCAAGTCCGGAGGTGATGCTCAAGGCCATAAAAGCTTCAGGGTCAGAAATGATTACTGTGGCCATGAAGCGCATCAACATGATGAACGAGGCCACCGACGAGATGCTCACCCATATCAACCGCGACGCCGTGCAGTTTCTGCCCAACACTTCAGGCGTAAGAAACGCCGAGGAGGCAGTTTTTGCCGCCAAGATGAGCCGGGAAATTTTCAAGACCAATTTCATCAAGCTTGAAATCCACCCTGATCCCAAATACTTGTTGCCCGACCCTATCGAGACTTTGAAAGCTACCCGCGAACTCGCAAAAGAAGGGTTTGTGGTGCTTCCTTACATTCAGGCCGACCCTGTGTTGTGTAAGCTCCTCGAAGAAGCCGGAACGGCTGCCGTGATGCCTTTGGCAGCCCCGATTGGCACCAACAAGGGCCTCAAAACCAGAGATATGCTCGAGATTATCATTCAGCAGTCGTCGGTGCCGGTGATCATAGACGCCGGGCTCGGTAAACCCTCCCACGCGGCGGATGCCATGGAAATGGGCGCAGATGCCGTTCTCGTCAATACCGCAATAGCAGTTGCAGGAGACCCCGTGATGATGGCCCGTGCTTTCGCCAAGGCGGTTGAAGCCGGCAGAGAGGCTTTCCTGGCGCGGACAGCCGGCGTCTCCGGTGTGGCTGTAGCCTCATCTCCCCTCACATCTTTTATCGATAATATTGACTAACGACCATGAAAATCAGCAATATCGACCTCTCCTCCTACCCCAATTCCGAAAAGATACACGTTAAAGGCTCCCTCTTTCCCATAGAAGTGGCAATGAGGAGAGTGAAACAATATCCAACCGTAAAAATCGAGAACGGCGAACGGGTGGAATATCCGAATGAGTATATTGTGATCTATGATACAAGCGGTCCTTACACCGACCCGAATATCCGGATTGACCTTAACAAGGGGTTGCCCCGCGACCGCGAGAGGTTTATAGAGCAGCGCGACGACACGGAGGTGCTCCCCGACATCACCAGCGATTACGGCCGGATGCGCAGAGACGACAAATCTCTCGATGCCATCCGTTTCCCGATTCATCACAAGCCGCGTCGTGCCAAGGAAGGGAAAAGAATCACTCAGATGCACTATGCAAAGAAAGGGATGATCACGCCTGAAATGGAATACGTGGCTATTCGCGAGAATCTCGACAACGCACAGCGTGGAATCCCCACCTATATCACTCCCGAGTTTGTGAGAGACGAAGTGGCTGCAGGAAGAGCCGTGATAGCCGCAAATGTCAATCATCCCGAGGCCGAGCCGATGATAATCGGTAAAGCTTTCTCAACGAAGCTCAACACCAACATAGGCAATTCCGCTCTCTCGTCGGGCATCGAGGAAGAGGTGGCCAAGGCCGTTTGGAGCTGCTATTGGGGCGGCGATACGCTGATGGACCTCTCTACGGGCGACAACATCCACGAGACCCGCGAATGGATCATCAGAAATTGTCCTGTGCCTATGGGTACTGTCCCCATCTATCAGGCTTTGGAGAAGGTAAACGGGAAGGTGGAAGACCTCACTTGGGAAATCTATCGCGACACGCTCATCGAGCAGTGTGAGCAAGGTGTGGACTATTTCACGATCCATGCCGGTGTGCTTCGCAAACACGCCCAGCTCGTAAAGGAGCGCCTCACGGGTTGTGTGAGCCGTGGCGGCTCCATTATAATGCAATGGTGTGTGGCCCATAATGAGGAGAATTTCCTATACACCCATTTCGACGAGATTTGCGAGATTCTGAATAAATATGATGTTGCCGTTTCTCTCGGCGACGGGATGCGCCCAGGAAGCATTCATGACGCCAACGACAAAGCCCAATTCCTTGAGCTTGACGTGCTTGGCGAGCTCACTGATGTAGCCTGGAGTCACGATGTTCAGGTGCTCATCGAGGGTCCCGGCCATGTGCCGATGAACAAGATTCCGGCCAACATGGAGAAGGAGAACGTGACGTGCAAGGAAGCTCCGTTCTATACCCTCGGCCCGCTAACCACCGACATTGCTCCGGCTTACGACCATATCACTTCTGCCATCGGTGCGGCCATAATTTCGGCTCTCGGCACTTCAATGATCTGCTACGTGACTCCGAAAGAACATCTCTCCCTCCCCAATCTCGAAGACGTGAGGGAAGGCGTAATCGCTTATAAGATAGCAGCTCATGCAGCCGACTTGGCGAAAGGGTTCCCCGGTGCCAATGTGCGCGACAACGCTTTGAGCAAAGCCCGCTATGAATTCCGCTGGAAAGACCAGTTCAATCTTTCTTTGGACCCGGAGAAGGCAAAGCGCTTCTATCTCGAAACTCGCCGCAACGCCCCAGATGCCGACGACCGCTTCTGCACCATGTGCGGCCCCAATTTCTGCGCCATGCGCATCTCTCAGAATGTAGTGGATAAGTGTGATGAAAATCATGAAGTCTGACCCGGACAAGAACGCGATTTTCGGCCACGGATTCGCCGATATATCAGACTCTTACGGTTGGGACGACATCAGGCGGTCTATAGAGAGCGCTACAGTATCTGATGTAGATAAAGTGCTCGCCAAAGCGAGAACTGCGTTGCCCCTCACTCCGATGGACCTTGGAGTGCTCGTTTCGGCAGCTGCTGATGAACGCCTCGAGGAGATGGCGCAAATCAGCAAAGCTGCCACTGAAGAGCGTTTCGGGAAGACGGTGTCGCTTTACATACCGATGTATATCTCGAACGCTTGCACAAACAAATGCGTGTATTGCGGGTTCAACCATGATAATCCCCTTGAGCGCATCACCTTGTCGCTCAGCGAGATAGAAGAAGAATGTAAAGCTATAAAGGAGCTTGGCCCGTTTGATAACCTGCTCCTTGTAGCCGGCGAGTTTCCGGCCCTCACCGGCGTGGATTATCTCGAGAAGGTCATCAAACTTTGCAGCAAATACTTCAACAATATCACGGTTGAAGTCCAGCCGTTGAAGGCTCGGGAATATAAAAAATTGGTCGATGCCGGTCTTTATGGAGTGGTCTGTTTTCAAGAGACTTACAACCGCGAGGCCTATCGTCGCTACCATCCCCACGGCATGAAGAGCCACTTCGATTGGCGTCTCAACGGCTTTGACCGCATGGGCGAGGCCGGAGTGTACAAGATCGGCATCGGCGCTCTCCTCGGTCTTGAAGACTGGAGAGCTGAGTCCGTAATGATGGGTCATCATTTGAGGTATCTTCAAAAGCAATATTGGCGCTCCCGGTTCAGCATAAACTTCCCCCGACTCTGCCCTTCGGAGAGCGGCTTCAAACCGAATATGCCCGTGTCAGACCGCGAGCTTTTGAGGTTGATTCTGGCGTTCCGCCTCTTCGACCATGATATCGATATCTCCATCTCCACGCGCGAAAGAGCCGCCTTGAGAGACAACCTGATTTCGCTGGGCGTCACGTCGATGAGCGCAGGCAGCAAGACTGAGCCGGGTGGGTATAAGGTTCACCCCGAAGCGCTTGAACAATTCTCCACCACCGACACCCGTACTCCTCAGCAGGTTTATGAGGCTATCAAGAAGAGAGGTTATGATCCTGTGTGGAAAGATTGGGACACTTCTTTGCAGGCAGCCAGATAGCATCCGAAACCGGGCCCTCCACTGCCTCCATTAGCTGTAAGCTCCATTACCTAAAAAATACTGATTCCATTCTCGGGAAAGTGCAAACCTTTGGGCACTTTCCTTTGTTATATTTTCAGAAACCTTTAAAATTATAAAGCTATGACATTTACAAAACCGAAACTCCCCTATTCGCCCGATGCATTGGTTCCGACCATCTCGGAAGAAACCATAAATTTTCACTGGGGAAAGCACGAACAAAATTATATCGATACTTTAAATTCTCTAATTGAAGACACTGAATATCAAGACATGCCGCTCGAGGATATCATCTCCAAAAGCGACGGTAAGGTATTCAACAACGCCTCTCAAGCCTGGAACCACATCTTCTATTTCTTCCAGTTTACACCCGGCGGTCAGAAAGAACCTTCAGGCGCCCTGTTGAAGCAGATAGAATCTCAATTCGGTTCATTCGAAGCTTTCAAGGAGAAATTTGTTGACGCAGGTGCCACGATCTTCGGAAGCGGATGGGTTTGGCTCTCGTCAGACGACAAGGGAAATCTCGTGATCACAGCAGCCAGAAACGCCGAAAATCCTCTTACGCAAGGGTTGCGTCCGCTCCTTGTCTTCGACGTTTGGGAACATGCATATTATCTTGACTATCAGAACAGAAGGAAAGATTATCTGCAGAAGCTATGGGATATCGTAGATTGGAGCATCGTCGAGATTCGCTACTCCTGATTATCCCCTAATCTGATAAAAAATTTAAAAACTGATGAATAGATTGCATTCCCTCGCCCTGACAGGACGGGGGAATACATTTGTTTTATTAGGTATTTTAACATTTTTTGACCCTATTCTCCAAAAAAATTATTAATTTTGCATAATAGAGGAAAGTGCATCATTACAATCACCAAAATTAATGCGCCACTCCTTTGAACTTCAGAAACATAAGAAAATCATAAAAGATTGAAAACTAAGAATATCACGCAAATTATCATCGATGCCATCCAAGACAAGAAGGGCACCAAGATTTGCAACATCAATCTGAGCAAAATTCCGACCGCACCTGCGTTTGACTTCGTGATTTGCCAAGGAAAAACTCCGGCTCAGACCACAGCCATAGCCGACAACGTTATCGAACAAGTAAGAATCAAGGCCGACCGTAAGCCCGACACAGTGAACGGCATACGCAACGGTCAATGGATCATCGTGGATTACGGCGACGTTATGGTGCATGTCTTCACCCCCGATTTCCGTGAATTTTACAATCTGGAAGACCTCTGGATTGATGGCGAAATAACCAATATTCCTGACTTAGACTAAATTTTAATTATGCCTCCACGCAGCAACAACAATAGACCCGGAACTCCCGGCAATCCTGGGCGCAAGCCAATGTTCAACATGTATTGGATGTATGCCCTCATCATCCTTTCTCTTCTGGCCCTTTATTATTTCCAAGACGGTTCGCACACCGAAAAGGTCAACTGGACGCGCTTCGAAGAGCTTGCCGAAACCGGTTGCATCTCAACCATCATAATCGACAAGCAGAGCGAAGACGCCGAAGGTATCCTCAACGAGAAGGGTCGCAAGCAGATTCCCATCAACACCGACGCTATGGAAGGCGACATCAAGGTCGTCACTGATATCCCCTCTTCCAGCGTCATCTCTGAAAAAATTGATGAATGGAACGCAACCCTCGCTTCCGGAGGCATGAAACCGATGACGGTGGAATATGAGAAAGGAAGCAATTTCACTCAATTGTTCTGGTATTTCGGGCCGTTTGTGCTGCTCATCCTCTTCTGGGTGTTCATGTCGCGTCGCATGAGCGGCGGCGGTAGCGGCGGTGGAGGCATCTTCAGTGTCGGTAAATCCAAAGCCACGCTCTTCGACAAGAACAACAAGACCAATGTAACTTTCAAAGACGTTGCCGGTCTTGCTGAAGCAAAGGTGGAGATTGAAGAGATTGTGGAATTTCTCAAGAATCCTCAGCGCTACACCGAGCTCGGTGCCAAAATTCCGAAAGGAGCTCTCCTCGTGGGCCCTCCGGGCACCGGTAAGACTCTGCTTGCCAAAGCCGTGGCTGGTGAAGCCAACGTTCCTTTCCTCTCCATGTCGGGCTCCGATTTCGTGGAGATGTTCGTGGGTGTGGGTGCTGCGCGTGTTCGCGATCTTTTCAAGCAGGCCAAGGAGAAAGCGCCCTGCATCGTCTTTATTGACGAAATCGACGCCGTGGGCCGCGCCCGCGGAAAGAACCCCAACATGGGATCGAACGACGAGCGTGAAAACACCCTTAACCAGATGCTCACTGAGATGGACGGCTTCGGCACCAACAACGGCGTGATCGTGTTGGCAGCTACCAACCGTGCCGACATGCTCGACAAGGCTTTGCTCCGTCCCGGCCGTTTCGACCGCCAGATTTACGTGGATCTCCCCGAGTTGACCGACCGCATGGAGATTTTCAACGTGCACCTTCGTCATTTGAAGGTGGTGCCCGATCTCGACATCGAGCAGCTTGCCCGTCAGACTCAAGGGTTCTCCGGCGCCGACATAGCCAATGTATGCAACGAAGCAGCCTTGATTGCAGCCCGCAACAATAAGAAGACCGTTGAATACAGCGACTTCATGGGCGCAATCGACCGTATCGTCGGCGGTCTCGAGAAGCGCTCACGCGTCATTACCGACGAAGAGAAATTCTCCATCGCAACGCACGAAGCCGGCCACGCTACCATCACATGGATGACCCAATACGGCAATCCGCTTGTAAAGGTTACAATCGTGCCGCGCGGACGTGCCCTCGGCGCTGCCTGGTATGCTCCCGAAGCGCGTCAGATTATCCCCACGCAGGCTCTGCTCGACACAATGTGCGGCCTTCTCGCAGGCCGTGCCGCGGAAGAAGTCTTCCTCGGCCAGATCGGCACCGGAGCCAGCGACGACCTTGAACGCACCACTAAGATCGCCCGTTCCCTGGTGATCATGTACGGCATGAGCGACAAGCTCCCCAACCTGAACTACAATGATTCCACCGGTCAGGAATACGGCTTCACCAAGCCGTTCTCCGAAGAGACCGCCCGCATCATCGATGAAGAGGTGGCCCGGATTATCAACGAGCAATATGAGCGCGCCAAGGAGATTCTGAGGAAATACGCCGCGCAGCATAACAAAATCCGCGACTTGCTGGTGGAACGCGAAGTGATCTATCACGACGACGTTCAGGAGATTCTCGGCCCGCGCAAATGGAAATCGCGCACCGACGAGATCATGGAGCTCAACCGCAAGGAAGCCGGCACTCCTCCCCCGTTCTCAACTCCTGAAAAATAAAGGAACCCAATGGGCCTCGACAAGAAAAATTTAATAGTCAGAGCGGCGTCGGGATGCATCTACGTTGCTCTGATTGTTGGTGCAATTTTGCTCGGATTCCCGGCCACAGCCATCTTGATGTTGGTCTTTGCTATAGTGGCCTATTTCGAGTTTACCACAAAAATACAGAAGTTTTACCGGTTCTATCCGATAAACCATTGGCTTACGGCCATGGATTTATTGATGATACTGATGATGATTCTTGGCCCATGCGTCACTTCGTCAGACCAAATCGGCATAATTTGCACTTCCGGGGCTATCTTCTTCTTGCTGAGGCTAATCAGTGAAATTTTCATTGCCGGCAAAAATCCGATGCTTTCTATCGGCATATCGCTGACATCCCTGTTTTATATCGGGGTGCCACTCGCCTCGCTGGTGGTGGCCACACGCCTTATGGGAGCCATCCCATGGTTCGTTGTTTGCACCCTGGCGATGATATGGATCAACGACACGGGAGCCTACATCGTCGGTTGCACGATCGGCAGGCACAAGCTCTCGCCCAAGATTTCGCCCAATAAATCGTGGGAGGGTTTTCTTGGCGGCCTCCTGTTTAACGTCGGCGCCGCTTTCATCTATTTCTATTGCTTCAATCTCCGCTATTTCGTGGTTGACCAAGTATGGCCCTGGATCTTAATCGGTGTTGGAGTGACGGTTTTCGCCACTGTGGGCGACCTTTTCGAATCGATGATAAAGCGGTCGATTGGCGTGAAAGACTTCGGAACGGCCATCCCGGGTCACGGTGGTGTGCTCGACCGTATCGACTCCCTCCTTTTCGTTGTGCCTACTGTTCTTATTAATTCAATCATTTTGATCAGTCCCGAGTTTCTTCTTGATATCTAAGTCCACAACTACAATAAAATGAATACGAAATATCTCTTATTGGCGATTTCAATGATATTCGGCCTCACGGCAGCAAGTGCCGCGGGGTCAGCTCAATCAGCCGACCTTGAAATAGATTTTCAAAATGAGGCCGACACTCTTGCAATCCCCTCCGATGATCTGCTGGCTGAATTGCTTCAGTTTCAGGAAGTGGAGCCTGTATTGCGCACCGCAATCATCCTTTCTGACATCTACTCAAAGAAAGATATGGAGTTCACCCGCGGTTTCCTTCTGGGTATCAAGGAGGCGCAACTCCCCGACAATTCGCTGTCGCTGAAAGTTATAAATGGAGAGGTGTCGCAAGATTCGTTGCACTACGAGCTTGATCAGATCGATCCCCATGTAATTTTCACCACCTCCGAGAAAGGTATCGGCGAAGGACTTTTGACATACGCTCTCGAACACAACTGTCTGCTGATTAATTGTTTCGACGTCAAGGCAGAAGAATATATGGGGAATCCGTTCGTTTACCAGGTGCTCTCCCCCTCTTCTATCTTCAACGGTAAGGTGAGCCGCACTTTGGTCGATCTCGTCGGCGACGCCAATCTGATTATTATAGGTGAGCCGGAGCCGACCGACCAGATTCTCCGCGACATGCTTGCAAGACTCAGCAGCGAGAAGGTAATCACAGTGCCGGCAACTATGGTCAAGGATCTTGCCATATTGCCTGGGGAAACATATTTTATTTACGTGGCTTCTCCCAAGGGTCCGGATGTGAAGAAAGCCATCGCGGAAACCACCACGCTTCAACTGCAGAATCCAAGCAGCCAGATTAAACTCCTGGGACGCCCCAACTGGGTGGCCTTCAACGATTTCAACACCTTGACAGGCACTTTTGAGGCCTATGTGCCCACCCGGGCTTATTTCGATCCCTCGTCTCCCAAAGAGAAGCAGTTTATCCGCTCCTATCATGAATTGTACGGCCGCTCCCCCATCCGTTCATATCCCGTATATGCAGCAATGGGTTATGATGTTGCGCAATATTTCGTGCCGCTCTTTGTGATTGAGCAACGCTCTGACAACGAGATGCTTCCCCGCGGAAACATGCTTCAGGTGTATTTCAATTTAGTTCCTTCCGACAGTGCCCATGGCCTGAGCAACAACGGAAGCTACCTGCTGCATCTTCAGCCTTGGGGCGCGATTGAAAAAATCACTGTTGATTGAGGTAAACGGGTTTTCACAGTAAAGAATATTTGAGTCTCGATGCGTAAGGTTTTACTTCTCTTGGCGATATTGACAGCAAGCTTGGGCTGCCTGGCTCAAACCCACTACTCTGCCAATATATGCGTCGGAGCAAAAGGAGGCATCGACCTTTCGCGGGTGTTCTTCACCCCTTCCGTCAAGCAGGGATGGCCCGTGAATCCTACCTTCGGCGTAGCGATCCGCTATATCGAGGAGAATCACTTCGGCCTTATCGGCGAAATCAATTATGTGAGACGTGGCTGGAAGGAAAACTTCGAGGGATTGAGGTTCCGTTACCAGAAGAATCTCGACTACATCGAGGTGCCCGTCCTCGCTCATATTTACTTCGGTAGACGGGGTCGTTTCTTCGTGAACGCCGGTCCTCAGATTGGTTTCCGGATTGGAGAATCCACCTCGGCCAACTTTGATTATTGGGACACTTCAAACATCCCCGATTTCCCCAACGTAAACAGGCGCAACAGCCAGATGACGGAGAAGGTGACGCAGAAAATCGACTACGGCATCTCCGCAGGTCTGGGTGCCGAATTCAACATAAATCCCAAAAATATAATCTCGCTCGAAGCCCGTTACTATTTCGGCCTTGGCAACATTTTCTCGGCCAAGCGTACGGACACGTTCCGTGCGAGCAACACTATGTATATCTCCATTCTTGCAGGATATTGGTTTAGAATTAAGTAACGGAGTTTGGCAAGACGGCAATATTTTATTAAATTTGCGATTAGAAAGAAACTGATTTAAATAAATACTTTAAAACATTTATTGTAAATGGCAAAGAAAGTCTACACGTTCGGCGACGGTAAGGCCGAAGGTAAGGCCGAGATGAGAAACCTTCTCGGCGGTAAGGGTGCTAACCTTGCAGAGATGAATCTTTTAGGAATGCCGGTGCCCCCGGGATTCACGATCACAACCGAAGTTTGTACGGAGTACACTCAGTATGGCCGCGACAAAGTGGTGGAAGACATCAAGGCTGATGTTGAGAAAGCTATGGCCCATATCGAGTCTCTGACCGGTTATAAATTCAACGATCCCTCCAACCCGCTGTTGGTATCTGTACGTTCAGGTGCCCGCGCCTCTATGCCCGGTATGATGGACACAGTTCTCAACCTCGGTATGAACGACGCCACCGTGGCCACTATGGCCGAGAAGAGCGGCAACCCCCGCTTCGCCTGGGACAGCTACCGCCGCTTCGTGCAGATGTACGGCGACGTGGTGCTCGGCATGAAGC
>JAFLTX010000041.1 GCA_022509145.1 Muribaculaceae bacterium
TCCAAGGCAGAGGATGATAAACCTTATGTATATCGTCCTTACCGCCATGTTGGCCTTGAACGTGAGCAGCGACGTTCTCAACGGCTTCTCGCAGGTGCACGACGGGCTCTCCCGCACCAACCGCACCATGACGGCCAAAAACGAAATTCAGTTTGAATATCTGAAAGACCTCTACGAGCAGAATCCCGCAAAGGCCGGCCCCTGGTATGCCAAAGGTCAGGAACTGCGTGCAATCTCTGCCGACCTCTACAGCACCATCGACTCTCTCAAAACGGCCATTGCCAAGCAGGCCGACGGCGTGAACGGCGATTTCAACCGTCTCATCAATCAAGACGACCTCGAGGCAGCCTCGGTGGTGATGCTCAACCCCAACACCAATGCCGGAAGGCATCTGCGTGAGAAAATCGACCGTTACCGCAACTATGTGGCAGCCCTCATCCCAGACTCCCTCAAGCGCCAGTCTGTGCTCGAGATGCTGTCAACCACGGTGGCGAATCCCAAGGGCGTGATAGGCGAAGTGTCCTGGGAAGAGGTAAACTTCGACAATATGCCCGCCATCGCATCCGTGACGATGCTCACCAAGATTCAAAACGACATCAGGCAGGCCGAATCTGAAGCCCTCACCAATCTCATCAACAATGTGGATATAGGCGACATCCGTGTCAACGAGCTCTCGGCCTACGTGATTCCCCACTCCACCATGGTGATGAGGGGAGGCCGCTACAGCGCCGACATCGTGCTTGCGGCCATCGACACCACCCAGCGGCCCACCGTCTACATCGGCGGCAACAAACTCAACGGAAGCCTCTACGAATTTACGGCAGGCGCCACCGGCACCCACCAATATTCGGGCTACATTGAAGTGCCCCGACCCGACGGCACCATGGAGCGCCATCCGTTCTCCTCTTCCTACACCGTGATGGAACCGATGGCTACGATCTCTCCCACAATGATGAATGTGCTCTACGCCGGTATCGACAACCCGATTTCAATCTCTGTGCCGGGCGTACCGATGACGGCCATCCAGGCTTCCATGACCAACGGCACCCTCACCCGCAGCGGCGACTCCTGGATTGCCCGACCCGGAAAAGTGGGCTCTGAGGCTGAAATCTCCGTGACGGCCACGGTCGACGGCCGAAGCCAGACCGTTGGATCGATGAAGTTCCGCGTGCGCAAGCTTCCGGATCCAACACCCTTCATCGCCATCCGCAACGAAGACGGCACCTCCGTCCATTACAAAGGCACCCCGAAACGCATCTCCAAAGCTCAGCTTATGCGCGCTTCCGGACTCGGCGCTGCCATCGACGACGATATCCTGAATGTGAGCTACCAAGTGCTCTCTTTCTCCATGATATTCTTCGATTCCATGGGCAACGCTATGCCTGAGAACTCCAATGGCGCCGCTTTCTCGCAAAGGCAGCTCGACAAAATCAAGCAGCTCAAACCCGGCAAGAGCTTCTTCATCTCAAACGTGAAGGCTTCCGGACCCGATGGAATCACTCGCGACATCTCCCCTATGGAGGTGGGTATAAGCAATTGATATAGTTTTCTTTAGTTAAAGCATTTTAAGATGAAATTAAGCCGAAAAATATTGCCCGCGCTTCTTATGGTCGCTTTCTTCTCTGCCGCTGTGGCGCAGGTGGAATCAGGCTCCGGCGTGAGACGCAGGTCCGAAAATGATCGCAACAAGAAGAGCGCTTCAGACCAGCCCGGCGTCACCGACCGTATGGCCGGTTTCTATGAAACGAAAGATGCCCACGACGCTGACATGGAATATATGAGGCAAATTTATCGCATTCTCGACCTTGAGAAGCCCGAAAATACTCCCCTCTATTTCCCTGAAGATGTGGTCGACGGGCAGGAAAACCTCTTCCGCCTTATGTTCCGCCTCGTGACAGAAGGGAAAATTCCGGCTTACGAATATCTCGACGGCCGTGAAGTCTTCACCGACAAATATAAGATCAATGTCGGCGAGATGCTCGACCGTTTCGACATATACTACACCACTGCGCCGGGTTCAACCGAGAAGCGTCCTCTCTACACCATCGAGGAAGCCGACGTTCCCACCGGCCAGGTAAACGCCTACTATATCATTGAAAAATGGGAATTCGACCGTCGTTCCAACCAGATGAAGACGCGTGTGGAGGCCATCTGCCCGGTCCTCACCCGTATGGGTGACTTCGGGGGCGATGCCCGCTATCCGATGTTCTGGGTGAAGTTTGATGCCCTGCGCCCCTACCTCAGCCAGCAATATGTCTTCCTCAGCGACGACAACAATCTCGCCCGCTACAGCCTCGACGACTATTTCAATCTCGGAATGTATAAAGGCGACATCTATAAGACCCAAAACCTGCGCAATCTCTCGATGGCGCAGATGTTCCCCGACGAAGACGACCTCAAGCGCGCTCAAGACAGCATCGACAACCGCCTCCGCTCCTACGGCAAGGAAGTATGGGTTCCCACCCGCGAGGAATACCTGGCTCAGAAAGCTGCCGAAGAAGAGAAGGCGCGCCTTGCAGCCGAAGCCGACACATTGGTGGAAAGAGTGGTGCTTGTAGCCGACAACTCTTCAAAAGACTCCGACACCCCGAAACGCGCCACCAAGAAGCGTGCATCCACAAAGTCGCGCGTAAGCCAGCCTAAGTCGTCCTCCTCATCCTCGTCAGGCGCCGCCAAGTCGGTGCGCCGCCGCAAGAAATAACAAAAGAGCCCGCTAAAAGCGGGCTCTTCTTCAAATCTTCCGATTTTATCCTTCGTGGATGGCATCGCTCGGGCATACCTGAGCACAGCTACCACAGTCAATGCATGTGTCGGGATCGATCACGTAGATAGGATCGCCTGCTGAAATTGAATCAGTAGGACATACTGTTTGGCAGGTGCCGCATGCAATGCAATTGTCGTCAATTACGTAAGCCATAGTTGTTTATTTGTTGTTTGGTTATTTTATTTTCTTTCTCTCAAAGCGGGCTCGCCGCTTTTGCAGTGCAAATTTAACTCTTAATTCCTTACTTACCAATATTCCTCTTTAATTTGGAATTATTTCAAATAAGACTCCCCTTTGTCTGAATAGGCTTTCGATAATTGGGGCCCTTAATTTGAAAGCGCCCTTGAAAAGCATCCTTAATTGCCGCCTTTCTTTCTCCCGATTTTATCAATACGTCTCTTCAAGGCCCTCGGGATGAACGTCAAATGAGCCTTTACGGTATTGAGAAGCCCGAAATGCCTTCTCATTATCTCGAAACGCTCCCTCAGAGACGCCAGCTTGCGCTTCTGCGATACCCCGGCGTCGAGATAATGTATCGTCACTCTCTTGAGATTCTTTCTTTGGGTGATCTTGCTGGCCGCTATGCAGTTGAGACACCAGTCATAATCGGCCGACAGTTCAAACTCCCTTGAATATGCAGGAGCTATCGCTTTTCTCACCATAAAAGCCTGGTGGCATACAAGCATACCCCCCAGATAAGACCTATATGTCAGGTATCCCGGTGCGTCAAGATGTCGCCGGCGCAACACCCGTCCCGAGGCATCCACTATCTCGGTATCGCCGTAGATGATGTCGGCTCCAGCCTTTGCTTCCGCTGCATAGCGTTCGAGCGTTCCGGCATCGGCAAACCGGTCGCCTGCGTTGAGAAACAACACATACTTCCCTTCCGCGTATTTCAATCCGCGGTTCATGCCGTGATATATACCCGAATCTTTACGCGAAAACACACGCAGCCGGTCGGACTGATAGCCGGCCACAACGTCAAGAGTGCCGTCGGTCGAGAGTCCGTCTACTATCAGATGCTCATAGTCTTTGAACGTCTGCTCCGACACACTTTTCATCGTGGCGCCCACTTCCGCAGCCGCGTTATAGGTCACCGTGATTATCGAGATAAGTGGTTGCATAATATTTTATAACTGAAAAACGTTGAGAAATAGTATGAAGACCCCCGAAAAGAAGCGAATTCTTTTGATGGCCGACTATAGCAATTTCCACGCAACTCTTGCTCTCGGGTTGCGCAAATTGGGATGCGAGGTCACGGTGGCAAGCGACGGGGGGTCGTTCATGAAATGCAACCGCGATGTCGATCTGTCGCGACGCTTCTCCGGGAAATTAGGAGGTCTCCTCTATGCAGTCGACGTCTATCGCAACACTCTGACCAAACTCAAGGGCTTCGACATTGTGAGCTTCCGCGATCCGGCTTTTCTCGACCTCAAACCCAACAATATCGCCTGGCTTTTCAACGTGATCGCTTCCAAAAACACGCGGTGCTACCTCTCGTATCTCTCCACCGACATTCCTTTCCTCGACATGCTCGAGGCGCCGGATTCCCCTCTGCGATATAACGAATGGTTTATCAGCGGAGAGCCCAACCGCAACCGCATCCAAAACTCCGCGCTCTGGGACAGCTGGCACTCTCCGCAGATGGCGGCTCTCAACCGTGCGTTTTACGCCCGCATCGACGGGGCCGTGACCGCACTTTATGAGTACCACCAATCGGCCCTGCGCATCTTCCCGAAGGAGAGGGTGGCTTACGGCGGCCTGCCGGTAGACGTTGACAGCATCGACCATAAAGTGATTTCCAATCCGCAGAAAGTCAGGATTTTTCTTGCCCGCGACTATAGGCGCAAGCTTGAAAAGGGAAGCGATCTCCTTGAAGTTGCCGCCCGCAACGTTGTGAGCCGGCATCCTCACAAGGCCGAGCTGGTGATGGTAGAGAATGTCTCCAGAAGCGAGTATCTGAAGCTGATGCAGAGCTGCCACCTGATGCTCGATCAAATGTATTCCTATACCCCGGCCACCATGGCCCTTGAAGGGATGGCAAGCGGGCTCTCCGTCATCTCCGGCGGCGAGGAAGATTTTTATAATTTCATCGGTGAAAATGAGCTGCGGCCGATAATCAATTCTCCCGTCGACCTCGAGACGCTCGAACGCACAGTAGAGGAGGCCGTTCTCAACCCCGCTCTCTTTGAAGGCCGCAGTCGCATGGGCCGTGCTTTCGTAGAGAAGCACCACCGCCCGGAGGTCGTGGCTGCCCGGTTCCTCGATTTCTGGAACAGGCGCGAAGAGTTTCACCGGCAAAAAAAGACTCCTGAAGCATAACCTATGGCCAAACTCCAGGTTCTAATTGCAGCTTACGGGCCCGATGCCCTGAAGAGGATAGCTGATCTGCGCCATCCCAAGGTCGAAGATGTGGAGTACCTTGTTAGCTGGCAGCGCCATGACGATGCGCCCATACCGGAAGAGATAGCCTCCAGGGACGATTTTACCGTTCTGCGCTCCTCCTCCGTAGGTCTCTGCAACAATCGCAACCATCTTCTCCTGAACGCCTCGGCCGACTTGCTGCTGATTTCTGACGACGACATCGAGTATTCCACCGACGACTTGACAGCGGTGGTCCAGGCATTCGACACGCATCCCGAGGCCCACTTTCTCTCATTCAAATTCCGCTCCGAGTGTGCCTCTAAGTTTTACCCGGATTTCATTTATTCCCTCTCCAAGGCGCCCAAGGGGACCTATGTTACCTCTTTTGAACTCGCATTCAACCGAAAAAAGCTTCTGCAAGACGGGACGTGGCCTCTTCTGAAATTCGATCCAGCCTTCGGCATCAACGGCACCCGCTTCATCGCCGGAGAGGAAGACATCCTCGTCGACTCCCTGCTTCGCAACGGGCTTTCCGGACTTTTCATCCCGCAGTACGTCTGCACGCACAATCATCCGACTACTGCCCAGCGAATGGACGACCCCGTTCGCCTTACGGAAACAAAAGGCGCCGTGATGTGGCACGTAAAACGTCGTACGCGCCATCTTCGTATGCTCGCCCATGCGTGGCGCGAGCGCAAAGGTCTGCTCGGGTTCTTCGGTTTCTGCCGTGCTTGGCTCCGGGGCGAGCGTTTCGAACGTAACGCTCTCCGGAATCAATAAATTTTATTCTTCGGTATTTTTGACCGCCCCTTACGCCTTTACCCCTCGCCTCAGGATGGTAAAGGAAAACGCCGCCGATATCATCAGCAGGATGCCGAGGCAGAAATAGAGCACTTTGCCGGGCATAAGCGATATCACGAATCCCGCGGCGCCAAACGCCAGCGAGATCGCCACTATCTTCAGCACTCTGCCGCTTATCCTGTAGTCATAATAATGCCGGCAGACGAAATACGACACGAAGATATCTATAAACGTGCGCACCACCAAGCTGATTCCCAAGCCGATGAGGCCGTAGAGGAAGTAGAAGATCACGCTGCATATTATCCACATCACATTGGCGAGCACCACTTCCATCCACACGTATATCTTCTTGTTGTCTTTCGCCACAAACAGGTAGCCCATGGGAAATGTAACCGATTGCAACAAGACACCCAACCCGAGCCACCGCATCAACGGGGCCACCGACATAAACTCCTCGCTCAGCAAAAGCTCTATCAGAAGCGGTGCGGTCAGCATCAGACCGATGATGATCGGAGTTACAATCAGCACCACAATCTCCATCTGCCGGTTGACCACGGCCCTCATCTTATCGGCATCCGAGGCTACGGCGGACAGACGCGGGAAATAATCCAATGCCAGCGCGCTGAACACTATCCCTGAATATTGGGCTGTCAATGAATTGGCCGCCTGAAAGAGACCTACGTCTTGCAGCGATCCCACCGACCTTACAAACACGTTGAGGATATAATTGGTCAGAGTGCCCACCAGGCTCCCTATCATCAAAACCACCCCGAGGGATATCATCTTCCTTACCAGCGGTTTACTCTCTTTCCATACGAATCTCTGGCGCTCGTAGGTGGTGCTCTTCCTCAACGAGAAATAATAGAAGAGGAAAAGCGACACCGAGTAGACAAGCAAAGCCGGGACGATACCCGCAAGCCCGAAGAAATAATAAAGCGGCACCCCTATCAGGAGGCCGGCCAAACCGCCTACAACCGACGCCCACGCAAGGCGCCTCACCTCTCCGAGACCCTGCAGCAGCGACAGATAACCGGCTCCGGCCACCGACAATCCTACTCCGGCCGAGAGTATCGCAAACCCGAGTGTATAGTCGTAGCTCCCGAAACTCCATTTGCTCAACCAAGGCGAAAGAACCAACGTTACCACACACCCCAAGATGGCCGTGAAGTATATCAGCCTAAGCGCTACATTCAGCACTCCCGACACATCGCCTTTCTCTTTTTGGGCGGCAACTTCTTTTACCAGCGAGAGATTCAGCCCGAGTCCGGCAAACTGCTGGATGGTGTTGGTAGAAGATGTCAGCATCGATGACAAACCCATACCCTCCGGCCCGAGAAACAGCGCCACAAACTTTCCGCGCACCAGATTTATCAGAATGCTGAAAATCTGAACACCGCCAAATGCCGATATCCGTTTCAGGATACTCCGGTATTCGTTCGGAGACTGCTCGTTTACGGTTATTTCTCTCTCTTCCGCCATCTTTCCTTTATCCTGTATGGCTAAAACTTATGGTCTACAAACTCCACTCCTCCCACTTCGGCTGCAAAGCGAGGAAAGCCCGACTTGTACATCCTACCGGTGCGCATCAGATACACTCGCTCTGCCCGCATCAGCAGCTGCTGGTCGGTGAAGGTCTTCATCCAGGCCTCCCGATGCTCCTCCTTCGTAAGGTCCACGTTTTTCACATCGCCCGGCACTACGTATATCCTTTCGTCGACACCTTTCACCGCGTCAAGAAAACTCACACTGTCAGAGGTCACCAAAGCCCTGTAACCCGCCGGCATCTCTTCCATTATCTTAAGCATCTCCCCTTTTACTCTCTCTACAAACTCCTCTCGTTCTTTTCCCTCCAATGTAGTGCGTTGCCATTCTCTGAAGTCTCCCAACAAGTTGAGAAACCGGAAGGTGAAAGCCCAATATGGCGCCCCGATTCCCGAGAGATGTTTGTTCACGTTCCTCTCCAATTCCGGCGAAGGCTTGAACACTTCTTTGTACAATTCCCTGTAGCCGCCTATCCCGTTGTCGGCATTGGAATAGACGTGCAGTTGCTCTTTTCTCTGCTTCAATCCGGCACGCATCCGCATCCCGCTCTGAAGATTGTTCTCATCTTCTATAATCAGCGGGAAAGCCTCCTCGGCTGTATATTTCAATTCGTTGTCTTCAATCCGCCAGTCAAACCCTTCCGGCTCGAGGTAATCCTCAAGGCGGAACGGCGACCGCCAATAGATATAAAACGGCATTCCGCGCCTTCTGGCCTCACGGTATGTGGTCAGGATGCCGCGCAGACGGTCGGTAGGGCCGCCGTGAAACAGCTTCCCGTCACACATCATTATCACCTTGGGCTGTACCCTCTTCGTGCCTTCGGATTTCGCTCCTCCAGAGGGATAATTTCTGCTGTAAAACCTTTCGTCTCTATGCCCTGGCGCATACCGGCCCCGAGAAAGATAATATGTCTCCCGACATTGCCCGGCAAACGAGAGAAAGTCATAATACCACTTTCTCACTACCTGAAACGGCCGTCCGCCGTATCTGCGCCCTATCTTGCCGATTATCTTCTTTAGGCTCTGCATCCTATTTTCTAAAAAGCCTCATCGCGCTCTTTGCCATCCACGCCGGCCTCTTATATAGAAACGCATATTTTCGGCTTACATTTCCTTCCAGCAACTCCATTTCTATCTCTGAGCGCATCTCCTTCAGCAATCCTTCGCAAAATACAAGGTCTTCTTTGCTGAATTCGTATCGGTTCTGCAATTTCAAAACGTCGAAATAACTGTGAAACGCCCCTTTCTGAGCCTGCAGATACTCCTCCGACTCCCTCCCGAATTCTTTGCGCGTCAGTCTTATCAGCTCTCGGTTGTTGATCAAAATATTGAAGAGCACCCGCGATTTCTTACGTGTTATCGACTCTTCGTTAGGACCGTAGAAATATTTCGCTTCTGAAACGGCTACTCGCGGGTTCTGAACGAATATCTGGCGTGTAAGAAGCTCGTCTGCACAAGAATATGTCAGGCTCGAATCGTTCTCCGCAAACGCTTTCTCATAAACTCTCTTCCTTATCAGGCCGCCGTTGCAATTTATTCTCCAACCGTTGAGGGTAAACTTCACGCAATCTCTCCCTTCATGCACCCCCTCTCTGATGGCGGCATCGGTGGGAGTCACCACTCTTTCCTCCTCACCTTTGTATGGCGGCAGGTACATTGTGGGATACACAATATCGGCATCTGTCTCCTGCTGACGGGCAATCAGTTTTGCGAGATATTCGGGCTCCACCCTGTCATCCGCATCCAGAGGTGCCACCCATTCGGTGGTTGCTTCGAGAATCCCTCTCTTTCTGGGCTGATAAGCGCTCCCCGATCCTTTCGGCATAGATAGCACCCTTATTCGTGGGTCGGCGGCAGCGAGCCTCTCGGCCTTCTCAAGGGTATCGTCGGTAGAGCCGTCGTTTACGATGATGAGCTTCCAGTCGGCTACGGTTTGGCGCTGAAGGGAGCCGACCGATTCCTCGAGAAATCTCCCTACATTATACGCCGGCATCACGAATGTTATATCTCCCCTGCTCTCCATCTCTTTTACAATTTTTCTGCCGCACCGTCTACGCTGATCTCCCAACGCTGATAGGCCACTCCAGAGCCGCCGTATGATGTCTTCTGTCGGTTCAACCCTTCATTGAGCACTTTACCCCCGTCTTCGTTCGACGTGCCAAAATCCAGATATCTCACCCCTTTGGCGACATACTCGTCTGCTATCTCTTTCACCACCTTCGCCAGCACATTCTGCTCGCGTCCCTTGAGTGTAGTGCCTATATATTGGCAATGAACGCAATCCGGAGTGATGTATTCGCATATCCCCGCTGTCACTGTGCCGTTTTCCACTGCAAGGCGCAACTGTATGTTTTCCGGGAATCTCTGCATCAATAGGGCAAGTTCCTGCGCTGTATGCACCGGTGTAGCTTCATGGCGCTCTGCCAGACACTCGGCAAGCATCTTGTGAAACTCCTGGATCAGTTTCTCGTCGCCTGCTCTCCCCACTTCTATTTTTACCGTTTCCGGTATGTGCGCCAAATGACGCCTCTGCAATTTGTTGAAGCCGGGATTGCATGCCAAATCCATCGTGGTAGACAAATCCGTCTGCACCAATTGTGCCCCCGCCTTGTAAAGCATATAGAGATCTTCCTGGGAAGGCATTCCGGCATAGATATAAGGCAACGGTTTATAAATTACCTTCTCGATTTTCTCTGCCGCGCAGTATTCCATCCATGCTTTCCACAGCGATGCGATCTCACCGCCGTCAAGGCCCGACTGGGGGAGTAACCAACCTCCACACGTCAACCCCTGATGGCTGTGCAATGTTTTTTCAGTAATGTTGGCAGGCAAGATCGCAGCCAATTTCCCTTTCCTGTAGCCCAGCAGCGAGTGGTCGGCAAACCTGTCGGCATGGTAATCCATATAATCCCTGTAGAAGAGGAATGTGGCGTTACGGGAGCTTGACACGAATTCGTCCCAAAGCTCCTTCTCCGTTTCTCTATATCGTCGTATTTCCCACATTCTCTTTCCTGATTTTATTCCTCCATCCGGCTCCCTTTCGCCTGGATCTCTTTTAGTTTCCTGTTTTTGGCTTCTTCTTAGGATGTCTCCCGCCTTCCCTCGTCGTCCATTAAGAGGCTCCGGCGATGATAGGGAGAGTTCCTACATCTTGATCCAGTCTGCGGGGTTCAGGTGAGTCTGATTTTTCCAAACTTCAAAGTGTATCAGGCCGTAATTCGCATCGTCAAAGTCCGAGCCCACTGTGCCCAGCTTTTGGCCTTGTGTCACTTTCTGCCCGCTCTTCACCCCCACTGTCTCGAGATTGGCGTAGACGGTGATGTAATCGCCGTGTTTCACCACCACGATATTTCTGAAACCGGGCGTGTTCGTGCGGTCATATACCTTCAGAACCTCGCCGTCAAACACCGCATTGGCAGCGGCGCCATTGGCAACGTGGGCGTCTATACCGAGATTTTCGTCCATAATATCGGGCAGCTCGGGCGAGATCGGATGTACGCCGAATGCCGAAACTATGCGGAAGGTGCCGTTGACGGGCTTCGGCAAACTCCCTCGCATATTTTCAAACGCTTTCGGCGTGGCAGACGCCGATGAGGTGCCGGAAGCGGTCGATTTGGAAGTCTCGGCGGTCGAAGTCCTCGGCTGGCGCTTCCTGGCTTCGGCGTATTCCGACTTGTTTTCAGCCTTCGGCGTAGCCTTCTCCTGCTTGGAGGTTTCTTTCTTTGTGGATGCCTGCGACGGTTTTTCTGCCTTTGGCTCTGTCTTCTTCTCCGCTTTCGGTTCTGCCTTCTTCTCAGGCTTGCTCGCAGTCTGGGTCTGTTTCGTCTCGGCCTGCTCCGCGGCTTTCTTGGCCTCAGCGGCAGCCTGGGCTTTTGCCGCCGCTTCTGCCGCGGCCTTCTCTTCCGCTGCTTTCTTCTCAGCTGCAGCCTTCTCTTCTGCCAGACGTCTGGCCTCTTCGGCTTTACGTTTCTCCTCGGCGCGGCGTTCCTCTTCCGCCTTCCGCTTCGCTTCCTTAGCCTGCTCCTCGGCTATGAGCGCCGATATCTGCTGACTCAACTTCCTTGATTCGGCCTGACGCTTTGCCAACTTGTCACGCAGGGTGGCGCTGTTTTCGCGCAGACTGGCTACCGACACTTCTCGTTCAGCCTTCTGCGCAGTGAGTTTATCTTTGGCTGCCATCTCGCGTTTCAAGGCCACGGCCGCATCGTTTTGAGCCTGCACCAGTTCCGAGCGCTGGCCTTTAAGCGTCGCCACTTTGTTCAATATCTCAGAGGCTCTGCGGTCCTTCCAGGCTGAAAACTCCTGCAGGTAACGCAGTCGCCGGCGTGCATCGTTGAAGTTTTTCGAGGCAAAGAGGAATGCAAGATGCGACCCCTCTTTGCGTGCCACACGCATCTTCTTCACCACCTTCAGATACTCTTCACGAAGTTCTTTCAGCTCTCCTTCGTTTGCCGAGATGCTCCCTTCAAGAGTGCTGATGTTGGCGTTGAGGGTATTGAGCTGATTCTGCACCGTGGCAATCTCCTGCTCCGACACACTTATCTCGCCCTCTATCTGGCGCAGGGCCGACAGGCTCTCGTTCACCTTCTTTTCGTTGGCCGAGAGTTCAGCCTTCGTCTCCTTAATGTCGCGCTCGGCCTGCTGCCTCTGCTTCTCGGCTTCGCTTATCTGCCGGTTGTCACCCTGCATCTGCATTGCCGTAAGCATTGTCAGCGCTATCGTTGCTATTATTCCCAAATATCGTCGCATATCAAGGAGATTCTTTCTGTGAGGAGCTTTAATTCAAGCCTGTTAAATGATTCTGTTTATTGGTTTCTTTCTGTTTTAAGGATTCCGTCCGGGCTTAGAAAGACATCACGCCACGCAAGGAGGTCTCTTCATATTTTTTCCCGGGCACAAACCTCTCTATCGGTTTTGCCACACGGTCGGGGGCGTTGAGCTTCAGGGTGGCTTCCATCCTTTTACCGCGCATCTGCATCCCCATGTCGAGCGTCAATCCGCCTTTGTTCCCGGCATAGTTAATCTCAACCACTTCCTCCCCTTCGGAGTCAACCACCGAAAAAGTGTCGAGTGTCAGATCGGGCATTCCGAGGGTGTACATATAGAGAAATTCTGCAGTCTCCAAGTCCTGGTCGGGGAAGGCCACAAGGCAGTTGCCACCCACTTCATAGAGTTCCATCTTATCCATATTGCGGGTGCTGAGCTCGCCGCTGTTGAGTATGAACACTCTCCTCAGCAGCAAATCTTGCAACGCCGAAAGACCGCCGGGACACATGTTCTCTATATCAACCATCTCAAGGGTGGTGTAGCGGTTGCTCATCTTGTTCACAATAATGGCTTTCTCCTTGTCGATCTCTATCCTGGCCGCTTCGCCCACGAAGATGGCAGAAAGAGAGATCACCACCAGTTCATCTTTCTCCATATAGATTTTGGTAGTCACCGACAGAGGCAACATCGCCGAAGAGAGCTTGCCGGACATCGACATAGTTTTCCAGGGAGTGTAGTCGGCCGTCAGAGCCGCCACCACTTCCTTCTTCTGGTCCTTGTTCAGAGGCGCGGGGTCGTCCTGGGCTTTTGCCGGTATCATGCCGAACGCAAAAACCACCGAGAGGATAATCGACAGCGCCTTATTCATAGAAAAAAGTTTCATGTTTCACTTTCTTTATCAACAGTTCATTCCCCGGCTCAAGGCTCAATGCCTTTTTCCACTGCTCCAATGCCTCGGCGGGACGCCCCGCCATGAAGAGCATGTCGCCGTAATGGGAATACATATCCCATTGGGCTTCATCGCCGGCAAGCTCCAGCGCCATCTCCTGATAATCTATCGCCTCCTTATAGTTTTGCTCGTTAAAGAGCACCCAGGCGTAGGTATCGTAGTAGACATACGACGGGTCATCTTCCGTCAGCGCTATCGACTTGCGGCTCATCTCTTTTGCCCTTTCAAATTCCTTCGAACCAGGCTTTGCCTTCATTGTGTCAAGGATGTAATAGGCCAGGTTGTTGAGAGCCGACGAATTGGTCGGGACAAGAGCCACAGAGTTGTTGTAGTTTCTCAAGGCTGCGGCATTGTCGCCTTTCCTTGCGTATATATCACCACCGATTTCAAACAGGGTAGACTGTAAGTACGTATTAAACTCCGCGGGATACGTAACCGAGTCGGAGAGTTCCGTGGTTGTAATCGACAATCCGTTGGAACATTGGCTGAGCAGGGTGTCGGTCCATGCGATGGCATCGTCATAAGCTTCTGCCTGGAGGGCAGCCGAGAGGAATGCCATCACAAGCCCGTAAGTCTTTTTACGCTCTTCGTTCCTATACTCCTTAAAAGCCTTCACCCCCTCTTCGGGCCGTTTCGCCTTGGCACTGGTAACGATGATCGCCTCCAGGAGGTCCGAATCGTCCGGATCAAGTGCAAACGCCTTCTTCGCATATTTCAAGGCCCCTTCCGGGTCGCCGCGTTTGGAGAGATAATTCGAATAGATATCCATGAAATAGATATTCTCTCCCATACGCTTCTCCACGGCCTTGAACACTTTGTCGCCTTCCTTATAACTTGCCTCGCCGGCAGGCATAGTCATCATGTATTCGTAAAGAAGACCGATCACATCTTCATCATCCAGCGAGGGCACCGCAAGCGCATCTCTCATATAAGAGTGAAACGCCAATGTGTCGCCACGCTCGAGATATGCGTTGGCCATTTCGTATTTCACCGGCGCCGACTCGGGGTATAGTCTTGTGGCTTCCTGTAGGATCATGAATGCGGAATCCGGATAACCCACACTCTTGTAGAGAAATGATTTCGTGAGTTCAGATTCTTCTGAAGCAGGAAGACCTTCGCAGAATTTCTGACTCTCCCTGAGAGCCGATACGGTATCTTTGGCCGAGAAATAATAATATATCTTGCGTACGGCCGTCTCTGTGGAAGCCCCCTCAATCCTTTCGAAATCCTCGATTGCCGCCACGGCTTTGTCGGTGCTGTCGAGTCGTGAGTAGATATAAGATAGAGGCAGGTAAAGTTCGGCGCGCCCGGGATGCTGCTTCACCAGATGCCTGTACGTGCGCAGGGCCTCTGAAAGCGTGTCGGAGTTCACCGCATAGAGGGCATAAGTCTCGTGGATGTTCACATCGTTGGGATGCGCTTCAAGCAACGGGCGCATCTTGGCCATCGCTTTCCATACCTCAGGTTTGGAGGTAAACGTGTCTTCGTTCATTGTCACCCGGATCTTCCCATATCCGTAGCCGGCATCTGGGAAGGTCGGGTCTATCTCATACCCTTTCTTATAATACTCGTAGGCTTTGTCGTAGTCTTCTTCAGCTTCGCTTACCGCCGCCTTCAGCACATAATGACGCGCTTTGGCTCTTGCTGCCTCTGCCGGCGATTTCTTCTCGCCAAACGACGCAGCCACCCCGAGAAGAACGAGCATTCCCCCCATCAATATTCGCGACCATCGTGCCAACTTCATATCGTTCTCTTTTCTCCCTTCCGTTTTGGTTTCTTCTTATTCTTTTTTGGGTTCCCTTATCTCAGACACCCGTGTGGCCAAAACTTCCGTCTTCGCGTTGGGTGCGGTCAAGGCGGTCGGCCGGAATCCACTTCACGTGAGTATACTCCTTGATCACCATCTGGCAGATTCTGTCGCCGTCATTCACTACGAAATCCTCCTGACCCAGATTTATCAAAATAATGCCGATCTCGCCGCGATAGTCGGCATCTACGGTGCCGGGTGAGTTTACGATACTGATGCCGTGTTTCAACGCCAGTCCCGATCTCGGACGTATCTGGCACTCATATCCGGCCGGCAACTGCATATAGAGGCCTGTGCCGATCAACGCGCGTTCTCCCGGTTTGAGAGTTACCGGACCTTCGGGCAGAAAAGCCCTGACATCCATCCCCGCTGCCTCGTGAGTCTCGTAAGCCGGAAGCGGATGATGACTTTTATTTATGACTTTTATATCTACCTTTTCCATAATTCAAAACTGATTCTGCAATCCGAAAAATAGAATCTATGGCCTTTAAAACTGATTCTTCAAAAACTTAAAAATTTGATTTAAAGCCTCTAAAAAAGAGCCCTCATAAATCAAAAACAAATTTACACAAAATTCGTGACATACAAAACATATCCTTCAACTAATCATCCCCACCCCCTCAAAAAATCCCCCACCACGAAGCCAATCTTCCCTTGGCGTCAAGGTATAAAAAAAGAGAGCTTTTGAGGCTCTCTTGGAGTAAGACGGCGATTACCTGCTCTCCCGCTTTCGCAGTACCATCGGCGCAATCAAG
>JAFLTX010000042.1 GCA_022509145.1 Muribaculaceae bacterium
GAAAGAGCGTCTCAATTCATTCAAAGTTTTTGCACTTCGATTTTGAATCTATAAAGAACTTCTATAAGAACTTCTATAACTTATATAAATTATAGAATTTATAGAATTTATAGAAATTATTCACCCGGTCTTGTCGAGCGCCTGTTCGGCGAGGTGGATTTATCGGAGCTGCTTCATTACGCGGTAACCGCGGATGATGCCGAGCTCGCCGGCTTTGCTGAAGTCGGCAAAGGCCTCGTCGCGCAACCCTTGCTGCATCTTGGCCAATCCGCGGTTATAGTAAGCCGCGCCAAGTTCCCGATTGAGCTCCAGAGCCTTGTCGTAGTATTCCACTGCTCCGGCATAATCGTTTTGGTCGTAATGCAGATTTCCGAGGTTGAACCATGCGTATAGGAGCAGCGGATTCACCTTGGCTGCCTGGGCGAACGTGGCCGAGACTGATGTGGGAAGCACATCCTTGTCGGTGCGCATGAGCATGGCCGAGGCATACCCTTTACCCATCAGGGCCAGCGTATAGTCGGGCATCAGCTCGAGAGCCTTGTTGAAATCGGCCAACGCGCTCTCATAGTTTTTGAGCATTGTGTAGGATACGCCGCGGGCTATGTAGTTGGCGGCTTTCGGTCGCGACGTGGAGATTACCCTCGTGTATTTATCCACCATGTCGAAAGCTCTCTGGATCTCTCCTTCGCTCATCGATGAGTCGTCTTCCACCAGATAGATGGTCTCTTCGATGTAATTGTGCGAATTGAACTCGCCGAGCTCCCTGAAGTAATTGCTCACAGCCTTCAGGCTCTCCTTGGGCGGGAGCATGGAGAGGTGGAAGTAAGGCTCGGGTTGGAGCGAAGTCTCGCGGTCTTGCACGCGCCCCTTGTACTTGTCGTTGGCTGCGAGCACCTCCTGGGAGTCAACCTCGGAGGTCACGAGCTGATTGAAGCGATGGATGAGCTCTTCTTCCGAGACCTCCTCGTCGGCCGTATGGCCTTTGCTGTTGGCCACACCGGCGATGGTGGGCTTGTCGAGCGGGTTTTTCTCGGGATTCTTCACATAATTTCTCACAATTTCATCGCCTTTCATCATGCTGCGGATCGCGCCGCGTTCGTCGCCGAGCCCTTGCAGGAGCTGGGCCATCGCGTAGTAGGCCGGGTAGAAGCGCGGGTAAGCCTTCAGAATCGCATTCAGGTCGGGCCGCGCTTTGGCATACTCCTGCGCAGTGAGGTAGACCAAGGCACGGTTGTAGCGGGCATGGAAGTTTCCGGCGTCAAGATCGAGCACCTTGCTGAAGTCTTCGGCCGCCTGGGCGAGCTCCATCACTTCAAATCGCAGCAGGCCGCGGTTGAAAAGAGCGGCGGAGTTGTAGGGGTCGATGTGCAGCGTCTCGTTATAGTCGGCCATGGCACCGGTGTAGTCGTCGTTTTTATACTTGAAAAACGCGCGGTTGATATAAAAGTCCGGGCGGCTCGGGTCGAGACGCACTGCTTCGTCGAGCGCTTCGATCGCCTGAGGCCAATCCTCGCGCGCCGAATAAATCTGGGCGCGTAGAATGTAAGGATACTCCTGCGTCTTGGAGACAGCGAGCGACCTATCGATATCCTCGAGCGCTCCGACGGTGTCGCCCCGCTCCACCCTCAGCTGGGCGCGTGCCGTGATGGCGTCGTAATATTTCGGATTGGCCGCTATCAGACTTCCCAGGGTGCTGTCGGCTGCTTCGTATCGCTTCAGATTAAGCTCTGATATGGCTTTATAGAAGAGGAAGTCGCGGTCTTTCGGGTTTTGTGTCAGGCCGTATTCAAAGTCGGCTATCGCGAGCGAGTCGCGCCCCAACTGTTGCCTTACGTATCCGCGAAGCTTGTATGCCTCTGTCATATATTTATTGCGGTCGATAGCCGTGGAGCAATCGCGCTCCGCACCGCTGAAGTCGTCGAGTTTCATCTTCGCCAGGGCGCGCAGGAAGTAAGGCTCGGCGCGATAATCCTTGGCGTTGATGGCAAGGTTGAAATAATGGATGGCCAGCATATAGTCGTCGAGACTCAAGACGTTGCGGCCGATGGCCGTAACCTGCTCGGCGTTGACCTGCGCACGGCCCGGAAGAGCCGCCAACGCAAGTATCAAGAGTGCCACGATATGCCTTATCATCTTCATTTCGATTGCAAAATTACTACAAAAAGACCGCTCCAACAAGTTATCCTTCCACAACTGAGAGGCGCACTTTCAATAAAAAATGTTAAAAAAAATGCGCATTTCCGCCTTCGCCGTTTCGTCTTCACGCCGTTTTTATGTAAATTTGCAACTCAATCTTTAACCAACGACAAGTTATGAAAAGAACTATAAACCTCTTTGCCGCGGCTCTCTGCATGGCCGGCGCGATGATGACGATGACCTCATGCGATCTCTATGAAAGGATCTTCAAGAAGGGCGACTCCGGCTCCTCTTCCGTATCGAAAGAAGCCGTGCTTCCGCAGGACCGCGAGTCTATAGAGAGCGCAAAACGCGCCGCCACCTACACTCCCCAGGAGTTCAAGCGCGGTATCATCAAGGGCGACTGGGCCGTGGAGGAAGTGATGGGTAAGAAAGCCATAGGCGAGACAGCTCCCTACTTCAAGTTTTCACAAGAAGACGGCCGTATGTATGGCAACAACGGCTGCAATGTGCTCAACGCCTCCTATAAATATAACCCGGCTGATTCCACCCTCTCCTTCTCGAATATGGCCGTCACGATGATGTATTGCCAGAAGGAAGGGATAACGGATTACCTGATAAATCAAGCCGTAAACGACACCCGCTACTATAATCTGCAGGAGGCTACCGACGGGTATGAGCTGATCCTCCTGAACGAAGACCACAAGCCGGTGATGACCTTGACCCACCAGAATCTCGACTTCCTCAACGGCACCTGGAAGGTGGTGGCCATCGGCGACGAGCAGGTACACATCGACAAGATGAAACTCGTCTTCGACATCGACGAGGGTAAGGTGCACGGCAACACGGGCTGCAACGTCTTGAACGGTCGTCTCGAGACCGACATGGACACCCCCAACACGTTCTCGTTCGAGGCAATCGCCGTTACGATGATGATGTGCCCGCAGATGGAATATCAGACGGCCATGCTCGTAGCCCTCGAGGAAGCCTGCCGCGCCAAACCGCTGAAAGCCAATATGGTGCAGCTGCTCGATTCCGACGGCGACCCGGTGATCACCCTGGAACGCACCTCCGACAAGTAAGCTTCCCGTATGGCAGAACTGGAGAGAGTCGACAAATGGCTTTGGGCCATGAGAGTGTTCAAGACACGCTCGATTGCCACTGATGCCTGCAAGAAAGGGCGAGTGACGATGGGTGGCGTGGCGGTGAAGCCTTCCAAGATGATAAAGGTGGGCGATGTGGTCGACGTCAAGAAACCGCCGGTTACGTATTCTTTCAAGGTGCTGAAGCTGGCCAACAACAGGCTCGGGGCACGGTTGGTGCCGGAGTATCTTGAAAACATCACGCCGGCCTCACAGTATGAGATACTGGAGATGGCGAAGATATCGGGATTCGTAGACCGTCGCAAAGGACTGGGGCGCCCCACGAAACGAGAGAGCCGCGAGCTCAGCCGTTTTACGGAGAGCACCTATGCCGACGATTTCTACCTCGACTTCGAAGATTACGACGACGAAGATCTCGCCGACGATTACGAGGAGGAATCCTCTTCCCTCTGACCCGCAACGGCCGGGACCCAATCAAGAGAGCTTCGGATTGACAAATAACAAAAACGCAGGGGCTGAAGGGCCTCTGCGTTTTTGTTATATTATTATGGGAGATGGGGGTCAGGAGCGGTTGAAGTGGGTCATGGCGTGGGCGCACCCCGATAGGCAGAAGTCTTTGATGGCTGCCACGGCGTTGGCGATTTTCTCGGGGAGCTGGCTCTCCTCTTCAGGGTCGAATGTTCCGAGCACGAAGTTGACCTGAGTGCCGGGCGCGAAACCGTTGCCGATGCCGAAGCGGAGGCGCGCATAGCGGTCGGTGCCAAGTTCAGATGTAATGTTTTTCAGGCCGTTGTGCCCGGCGTCGGAGCCTGAGGCGCGAAGGCGTATCTTCCCGAACGGGAGTGCAAGGTCGTCTACCACCACCAGCAGGTTTTCGAGCGGGAGTTTCTCCTTGTTCATCCAGTATCTCACGGCCACACCACTGAGATTCATGAATGTGGAGGGCTTGAGCACCTTGAGCATACAGTTTTTCACGCGGATTGTTGCCATATCTCCATATCTGCACGACTGGAAGGAGCCGTCGGAGTCGGCCACGAGGCGGTCGGCTATCATAAACCCGGCGTTATGGCGGGTGCCGACATATTCCGGCCCTATATTTCCCAATCCTACTATAAGAAATTTTTTCATCTCCTGCGAGCTCTCGCTCTCCTTTCTCTTTCTGAAAAATCTAAATAGGTTCATCCAATGATTCCTATACTTATTAAAGAGAGTCGCCTTAGGGACACCCAAAGCGACTCCTTATAATATACGATACTGTGCGTTAAAGAAAAATTATTCTTCAGCCTTAGCCTGGGCACCGCGGGCAGCTCTTGTAAGCTTAACGGCACAAACCACGGCGTTCTTGGCGTTCATCAGTTCGAGGCCGTCGAAGTGGAGGTCGCCTACGGCCAGCGACTGACCGAGACCGAGGTGGTCAACGTTAACCACGAGTTTCTCGGGAATCTTATCGTAAGTTGCTTTGGTTTTGAGCTTGCGCATGGTGAGGGTGAGCTTACCACCGGCCTTCACACCTTCGGCGTGGCCTTCCACCTGTACGGGCACTTCCATAACGATGGGCTTGTCGGGATATACTTCCAGGAAGTCGATATGGAGCACAGTGTCTTTTACGGGCTGGAACTGGAGGTCTTTCATCACCACCTTCTTTGTTTCGCCGTTGAGGTCGAGGTCAACTTCGAAGATGTCGGGGGTATAGATGAGTTTTCTCACGTCGTCGCCTTTCACGTAGATATCGGTGGTGATCACCGCCTTGCCGTTTTCAATGGGGACGAGCTTTTCGCCGGGTTTGAGAGTGCCTTCGAAGGGAAGTTCAACGATTTTGCCACCGCTGATCACTGCGGGGATGTTACCCTCTTTGCGGAGTTTCTTGAGGTTCTGCTTGCTGAGCTCAGTGCGCGGCTCTGCTTTCAATGCAAATTTTTTCATTTGAGTTGTGTTGTGTTACTAAAAATTTGGAAGTTATTAATTGCAATGGAAAACTTCCTTATTTCCCATCACACGTAAGGTCGAGAAAAACGTTCTCGCCAAACCGGGTGCAAAATTAGCAAATAATTTTGATTAAAGCAAATCCCCCAACCCCCGGCACTCGCCACTTCCAAAGTTTTTGGATCTTATAACATCATATTTAGTTTGCCTGTTATTTTTTGGCGTCCGCAGTAGTGCTCAAGGATTATTTTACACCTTATTTTGCTTCTACTTCTAGCTTTTTCTCTTTGACTCTTTCTTCAGCAATTCCGCTTGTTGCACTTTCTGCTCCCGGTAATAGTGAGGATAGGTTTGGTTACAATCCGCTCTCTTATCTGTCTTGGATTTGGCAATACAATCACTTCATTCGTTAAGAGCTTGAGGGGAAGGTTGTGAGGCGGTGGATTGGGAGGAGGAGCGGGCTTCGCGGAGCTCGCAACGGAGGGCGTAGTCGCAATAGCGACAGAGGTCGTCGTTGGGTTCGGCCTCGAAGGGTATCGCGGGGTCAGTGATTTTGAGAATCAGGTCGTCGAGCAACCCCAGGAAGGTGATTCCGCTTTCGCTCTCGATCTTCCTAAAGACGCCGAAATTCTCAATCACAACCTTCCCGATCGTGGGGGGAGAGACAGATTTTATATCCGGAAGCTTCGGGACGTTGTAGATTCGAAGCTGGAGGTTCTCCTGCAGTTCCTCGAGCGAGCGCCCCTTCATAAACCCTTCATCTTTGGCAATCATGCGCAGGAAAAGCTCGGCATAGAGCGAAAGCTGGAAGATATAGTTGGATTTATAGTCGCTGCCGAACACCTCGACCAGGTCGCCTACCTCAAGATGCACGCCCCCGGTCTTGTAGTCGATGATGCGGAAAGGCTTCTCGACACCCTCATCGCCCAACTGGTCGAGACGGTCGATCACCATCTTCATATTTACCTCGCGGCCGTTGGAGAGTGTGAACGGAACCGTCTCCTTGATTTCACATCCCCAGAGTCTGAAGGGTGCGATTTTGATGTCGGCGTCGATGATGTTGGTGACGTATCTGATCACGAAATCGTAGATAACCACGGCGCTGCCGCGGAGTTGCTCCTTGTCGAGGTCTTTCTCGTCAACATGGAAATGCACCCTCAGGATAGCCTTCTTTGCTTCTTCGGCCACACGTGTCTCGCCGCGCGCATTTACGGCGGTCTTGAGAGATTTGAGATAATCGCGGGTTATGACAATCGGCTCCTTGAGGAGCTTCTCGCGAAGAGACTCGTCGGGGATGTAGAGATGCTCGATGGTCTCGTGCACGATTGTTCCGAAGTCGATGGCATCGATCGATTCGATCTTCTCGCGGTCGGCGTAGATTCCCATGACGTCGTTATACATAAACTTTACCGGGCAGTTCAAATAATGGCTGAGCGAGGAGGCCGAAAAGTTTTTATTGCTGATGAGGGAGTTCATCTCGTCGGTCTTCTCGATGGAAATCTTATTGCGGGTTGGTGCCTCGATGCCAAATTTCATCTCGCGGCGGGTGAAATCTTTGTTGCCCGGGAGGTACTGCAGCTGCAGGATATACCGCGAGGCACCGGGAGCGCGGTTGTCGGATGTGCGCGAATCGTAGGTGAGCACTGCCTGGCGGCTGCGCGCCACGATGCGGAAAAAGTAATAGGCAAAGAGTTCCTCCTGATAATTTGCCGGTGGAAGGCCATACTCGTTGCGCAAGGCATTGGTGATGAAAGTGGAGTTGCGGCCTACGCGAGGCATTATCTTCTCGTTCATGCTCAGGATCACGACACGGTCGAAGTCAAGGCAACGGGTCTCGAGCACACCCATCACCTGCAGCCCCTGGAGAGGTTCGCCTTCGAAGGCCACCGTCTCGCCGGCAATCATCCTGTCGGCAAGCATGAAGACGCCTTCGGGGCCTATGTTGAGCCGATAGTCTTTCATGCAGTTGCGCAGGCGCCTGAGGGCATCGGTATAGACCTTGATATAAGTTTGCTCTATCTCGGGCCTCAGCAGCTCACCGGCATCTTTCCCTACCTCGGCGTAGACCAGAGAGTAGACGGAGTTGAGATACGCGAACACGTCTTCGGGCGAGGGAGATGCATCGGCATCGAAGCCGAACACGACGTCGGCGTTGGGGCCGAGAGCCAGGAGCTCCTCGCCAGAGACCACGATGCGCTTCTTATTCTCGTAGAGCCTGATGAACTTGTTGATTTTCTGATGGTCAAAAATCAATGATGCATAGGGGTGAGCAAGCAGGTCGCGCACGTCTTCAAAGAAGAAAACCAGTGTGCGCCCCGAGCGCCGGCACTTCCCGTTGAGCCGCTTCAGCAGGGCGGCGAAACTTATGACGGGAGTGTGTTTCAGCGGGAAGCCCATGGTGAGGTTGGGATTCTGGAACTCTTCCGGGAGAGAATAGAGCATCGGGAGGAGCAGATTTTCATCGGGGAGCACCACGGCCACCCTGGCATCCGCTATGGCCTCATTCGAGATCTCGGAAGCCATCTGCGAAAGTTCGGCCGAAGCCACCTTCACCTGCATCACGTTGGAAGGAACGGCAATCACCTCCACCTTGGGCTTGCTTAGGGTGATGTCGCCTATCATCTTGTTTTCAATCCAGCGCGGCATGGGGAAGTTTTCGCTGCGCTTGTTGAAGTTGACGAAGCGAATGGCCGGGTCGTCGTCTTCGGCAAAGACCTCGGGCGCAAGGTCCCAGATGAAGTCGGCTTTCGGCTCCTCCTCCCCTCCCAAGGAAATCTCCATATCGCGCAAGGCGGCGAAGATACGCCTTTCCGACTCTGAGAGAGCGTTGAACCCCACGAACACAATCTTCTCTCCCGGATAAGGCTCGAAACCAGCCTCTATACGCTCGGCGGCACTGCGATACGCGCCGCCCGCGGTGGTGAGCCCGGCCTCAGCAAGGTTTGCCTTGAATTTCTTATACAGCGGATAGAGCAGCATCCACAGCGCCAGAAACTTTTTCCTGGCCTTCGGATAGCCGTCGGCATCCTCGAGATCGTCAAAATGCTGCCACATACGGTTCTCAACGGGGTTGATGCTGTCGGGATTGTAACCGAAATATTCTCTCATCACGGCCTTCTGCTCCTCGGTGAAGAAATTCGTGCGGATAGAATTGAGGTCTTTTACGTTCTGATATATGATTTCGGCATCGGCCATCTGCATGTCGATCTCATTGAAATCGGAGAGTATGGTCTCGCCCCAGCTGTAAAAGTTTTCGAAAGTAACCCTGGCGAAACTCCCGGGGAGGCTGCAATAACATTCATAGATACGGAAAAGCAAGTCGATTCGCGAATCTGTCACCTCCAGAATATTTTCAGCCACAAAGTCGGAAATAGTGATGATTCTCGGAGCTATCGTCACCTCATCGCTGAGCGAATTCAGCTCTTTGGTAAGGAACGAGCAGCTTCGTTTGCTCGGCATCACGAAAGTAAAATCGCTCAGATTTCCGTAATGTTTCTTGTATTCTTTCGCTATAGTGTGAAGAAATTGACCCATCTGAAGAAAAATTTATCATTTTCGTCTTCAAAAATAACTGAAAAAAGTTAAATTTGCAAGTTGAAAGCACACTGCAGCGAGTTAATGAAATTTAGCGATATAATAGGGCATAAAGAAGAGATACGGCGATTGAGGGAAATGGCCGATTCGGAGAAGCTCCCCCATGCCCTGTTGCTGCATGGCCCCTCCGGAATCGGGAAGTTTACAACGGCACTGGCATTCGTGCAGTATCTGGGGTGCACCTCAAGGCGCAACGGCGACAGCTGCGGCGTCTGTCCGGCCTGCCGCCAGGCTTCCGAGCTGAGTAATCCCGACGTGCATTTCGTCTATCCCGTTACGAAGAAGAGAAGCCCGAAGCCTCTCTCCACTGATTTTGCCGAGGAATGGAGAGCGTTTCTCGGCGATCACCCGTATATGCCGGAAGAGGAATGGCTCAAGAAGCTTGACGCCGGGAATTCGCGCCCGCTGATTTATGTGACGGAGAGCGCGGAGATACTGCGTCTCAGCTCGCTTTCGGCTTACGGCACGGGATATAAGATTTTCGTGGTGTGGCTCCCCGAGAAGATGAACGCCGAGGCAGCCAACAAACTGCTGAAAGTGATAGAGGAGCCCCATTCCGACACCCTTTTCATTTTCGTGAGCAACAATCCCGCCGAAATAATCCCCACCATCAAATCGAGGCTGCAAGGGATTGAATTCAAGAAACTTTCGGATGCCGAGATAGCAGCATATCTGGAGGGAGAAGGTGTGGATCCCGATGCTGCGGAAGACCTCGCCCGGATAGCCAAGGGCGACATCAACAAAGCGTCGGCCTTCACCTCGCACGACGGGGAGTTTGCCGAGTTTGCAGGGCTGTTTATCGAAGTGATGCGCGCGGCCTACGCCCGCGTGATGCCGGAGCTGAGGCGCCTCTCTGACGCCTTTGCCTCTTTCGGACGCGAAAAATCGCTGCGCCTGCTCGACTATTTCGGCCGGATGCTCCGCGAGAGTTTCATATCCAACCTTCACCAGGATAGGCTGTTGGCTATGTCGGCACAGGAGAGGAGTTTCGTGGCCAAATTCGGGCCTTTTATCAACAACCTCAACATCGAGAATCTGAGCAAGGAAGTGGCGAAGGCCCACGAAGACATCTCGCGCAATGCCAACCAGAAAATCGTATGGTTTGACCTTTTCATCCAACTGTCGCGACTGATAAGGAAACCTGTATGACCGAATAAAAAAGAAGAAAACCATTATACTAAACACTATGAAACCAACTTTATTTATACTTGCAGCCGGAATGGGGAGCCGATATGGCGGCCTCAAGCAGCTCGACGGGCTGGGCCCCAACGGCGAGACCATCATGGACTACAGTGTCTATGACGCCGTGAGAGCGGGATTCGGAAAGATTGTATTCGTGATCCGCCACGACTTTGAGAAAGAATTTGAAGAGAAGATACTTTCGAAATATAAAGACACAGTGCCGGTGGAAGTGGTGTTTCAAGACATCGCCAACATCCCTGAGGAGTTCAAGGCTTCGGTGCACCCCGAGCGTTCGAAACCTTGGGGCACCAACCACGCCGTAATGATGGGTAAGGACGTCATCAGCGAGCCCTTCGGAGTGATCAATGCCGACGATTATTACGGACCCGAAAGTTTCCGACTGCTTGCCGACTTCCTGCGCAGCGTGGAGGGCGAGAAGGGGAAATACTGCATGATAGGGTTTAAGATTGAAAACACCCTGAGCGAGAACGGCGGTGTGAGCCGCGGGCTATGCGAGGTGAACGGCGAAGGTTATCTCACAGGAGTGAAAGAGTGCCACGGCATCGAGATGACGCCCGAGGGCGAGCTGATACATGTGGAAGACGAGAAGCGCCTCCCCTTCCCCGCCGGAGCAAGCGTTTCGATGAATATGTGGGGCTTCACCCCCGACTATTTCGGATATTCGGAGAGAGCATTTGTGAAGTTCCTTAAGGAAAGCGGCTCTGAGCTGAAGAGCGAATTCTACATCCCGACCGTAGTCAACGACCTTATCAACGAAGGCACCGCCACGCTGAAAGTGATCCAGACTCCCTCGAAGTGGTTCGGCGTCACCTTCGCTGCCGACCGCGACGCCACGGTGGCCCAGTTTAAGGCCCTTCACGACTCAAACGTTTACCCCGAACGCCTTTTCAGAAAGATATGAAAACTAAAATATTGGTAACGGGCGGCACGGGCTACATCGGGTCGCACACCGTGGTCGAACTGCAGCAGGCCGGCTACGAAGTGGTAATAATCGACAACCTGTCGAACTCCAACGAGGAAGTGATCGACGGGATTGAAAAAATCACGGGGATACGCCCTGACTTCGTGAAGGGTGACTGCACCGACATCGACACCCTGCGGAAACTTTTCACCGACCATCCCGGAATCAAGGGGATAATCAACTTCGCCGCCTCCAAGGCTGTGGGCGAAAGTGTGGAGAAACCGTTGCTTTACTATCGCAACAACCTTACCACGCTCATCAATCTGCTCGACCTGATGCCCGAATATGGGGTAAAAGGGATTGTATTCTCAAGCTCCTGCACCGTCTACGGTGAGCCCGACCAGAACCCCATCGACGAGACGGCGCCCATCAAGCGAGCCACATCGCCTTACGGCAACACCAAGCAGATATGCGAGGAGATCATCACTGACTACGTATTGTCTGGCGCTCCGATCAAGAGCATCATCCTGCGCTACTTCAACCCGGTGGGGGCCCATCCGTCGGGACTGATCGGCGAACTGCCCAACGGAGTGCCCAACAACTTGGTGCCTTTCATCACCCAGACCGCGGCCGGAATACGCGAGAAGCTGACAGTGTTCGGCACGGACTACGCCACCCCCGACGGAAGCTGCATACGCGACTTCATCGACGTGGTAGACCTGGCGAAGGCCCACGTGACAGCTATGAAGCGGATGCTTGACAATGAAGATACGGACAACATTGAAATCTTCAACCTCGGCACCGGCGAAGGGCTCAGCGTGCTTCAGCTCATCAATGCCTTCGAGGAGGCCACGGGCGTAAAAGTGCCGTATGTCATCGGCGAGCGACGCGCAGGAGATATCGAGAAGATATGGGCCGAACCGTCGAAGGCGAACAATGTGTTGGGCTGGAAAGCGCAGGCCGATATCCTCGACACCATGCGCAACGCCTGGCGCTGGCAATGCAATCTCCCCAAGCCTGAAAAATAATTATAAGACTTAGACCCCGCCTGATAAAATTCGTTCTTATCCGGCGGGGTCTTAAGATAAGCGGGTCAAATTAAGCTGGAGAAGACCTCATCTTAGAAGAATAAAAAATACAAATCAAATAAACCAAGACGTAATGAAAATTTACTTAAAAATGATGTTGGGAGCCGTGTCGGCCGTTGCACTCACGGGGTGTATCGACGACAAATACGACCTTTCCGACATCGACACCACCACGCAAATCAAGATTAACGATCTCGTGCTTCCGCTCAACCTCGAGCCGGTGTTGCTCAGCGACATCATCAAGGTAGATCCCGACGACAAGCTGACCGAGGTGACCATCGATGACAAGACCTTCTATGCCGTGCAGCAGAACGGCGAGTTTTACTCAGACGGCATCGATGTGGATAAATTCGAGGCAGACATCGCCAACGACCTTGACGACAAATCGGGCCAGTTCCGCCCCGCCACCTCTCCCTCAGGAATGCGCAGGGTTACAGCCTCCGACAACAACCGTCTTTACTTCCTGCTGTCGGAAGTCGAGCAGAACCTCGACTATTCGGCCACCGATATCGACGGCAACATCGTGAGCCTCTCCAAAGTGTACTACGACGACGTTCATTTCAAAATGACTATAACCGTGAGCTCCCCTGTCTCGGGACTCACAACGTCGATTGAAGACCTGAAAATCAAGATGCCCGCAGGCCTCGACATCACGAATGTGGAAGCAAACGGCTACACCTTCAAGTCTTCAGACTACAACGCTTCCACCGGCGTGCTCTCCAACGTGCGTCTCGACCTGGTAAACAATGCCGGAAGCATCAACGTAATCTCCAAAGGCCTTTCGCTTGAGAGTTATCCTGACGCATTCACCTATGAAGGCACGTTGGGCGAAGGCTCCGGCAGCTTCTATCTCGACTCCAACTTCTCGATTGAAGACGGAACTCTGGTCTTCACCGCAGATCCGAGTCAGCTCAGCCAGCTTCCCGACGCCAACATCCCCTTCAATGTGAAATATGACATCAGCCAGCTTATGGTGACGGCCATCGACGGCGAAATCCTCTACGACCTCACCGGCGAGCACCTGAACATCGACCCGATCGAGCTCACAGACCTTCCGGACTTCCTCGACGACCCGGAAACCGACCTGAAGCTTTCCAATCCTCAGATTTTCTTGCGTCTGAACAACCCCGTAGGTGAATTCGGCCTCGAATATGAGACTACGCTCGACATCCAGGCTTTGCGCAATGAAATCGTAGACAACTCCTTCCTCAGTCCGCTCATCGTGGTGCCCGCGACTTCAGGCTACCACAATATGGTCCTTTCTCCCAATCCAGACAATGTTTCCCTCATTCCCGACGACTACAAGAGCAACATAGAGCGTCTTACCTACAACAACCTCGGCAACCTCTTGAGCGGCAACGGACTTCCCAACACCCTCGACATCAAACTCATCGACCCGCAGATCCAGAGGCAGGAAGCCCATCAGTTTGCCCTGGGCACAGAGATTGACGGTATTGACGGATACTATATGTTCCTGGCTCCCCTCTCGTTGGCCGACGGTTCGAAGATCGTGAAGACTATCGACGGATGGTACAGCGACGATCTCAAAGACCTCAACATCGACCTGCTGAAGATCGCAGCAACAGCATCCAACGACCTTCCCAACGGAGTGACGCTCACCATGTATGCAATCAACAACCTCGGCGAGCAGGTGTCGAGCATAGGCACCGCAAAGCTCGATCCCTCCGTGCAGAACCAACCCATCGAGATCAAACTGGAAGGACTGGAGGAAAACGGTGTGCGCAAACCTATCACCAACCTCGACGGCATCAGCATGTATGTGGTCACGACGACCAACGGCACCGACGATCCGCTCGCTCCGGACCAAGTGATAACTCTTGAGAATCTTAAAGCCACCGTCACCGGCTCTTACACCACTAAATTCTAACAGAAGCCATGAACAAGTATATAAAAACAGTGTGTGCAGCCCTCGTTCTCACTTCAGCTGCCGCCTCAGCACAACAGACTTATTCCGGGTACTTCCTCGAGAATTACACCTACCGCTTTCAGATGAATCCTGCCTTTGACAACAAGGATGGCTTCTTCTCGATTCCGCTATTGGGTAACATGAACATCGCCATGAGGGGTAATCTCCACGTGAAAGATGTGATTTATCCTCTCAACGATCAGACGGTGCTCTTCACCAATCCCGAGATTCCCAACAGCGCCATCAACAAATTCCACAACGTAAACCGGCTGGGGACAAACTTTAAGATGGACCTGCTGTCGTTCGGGTTCAAGGCGTTTGGCGGATACAACACCGTTTCGATCGGAGCACGTGTAAACGCCAACACCAATGTGCCGAAAGCTCTCTTCCAATTCCTTAAGGAAGGAGTCGAGAACAAGACGTACGACATCCGCAATTTCGGCATACACACCGACGCTTACGCCCAGATAGCCCTCAATCACTCGCGCAATATTTCCCAGGTGCCCGGGCTGCGTGTGGGCGGTGCCTTGAAGTTCTATATCGGCGCCGGCAACGTTGACGCCTACTTTGACCGCGCCACCCTGACTCTGGGTGAGAACTCCTGGAACGCCGTCACCAACGGTAGCATCTACTCTTCGGTAAACGGCATGAAGTTCAAGACGAAAGAGCGCAAAAGATATATGCCTGACCAGAACGGCAACGACGTGTATTATGATGCTTTCGACGGGATGGACTTTGAATTCAAAGGCCTGAACGGCTTCGGTATCGGCTTCGACCTCGGCGCCGAGTATAAGTGGAACGACTTCAACTTCTCGCTGGCCCTGCTCGACCTCGGTTTCATCTCCTGGGGTAAGACCCAATATGCTTCTACCAACGGCGACCAGACTTTCGAGTCGGACAAATTCATCTTCAATGCCAACGACGAGAGCGACCACTCGTTCAAGAACGAATGGAACAACGTGAAAGACAACCTTGACGAGCTTTATCAGCTTGAAGTGATGCCGGAGCTCAAGTCGCGCACGCGCGCTCTTGCTGCAACGCTGAACATCGGCGTGGAATATGAGTTCCCGCTCTACCGTCCGCTGCATTTCGGCTTCCTCAGCTCTACCGTAATCCAGGGTCGCTACACATGGAGCCAGGCTCGTTTCTCGGCCAACGTAGCACCAGTGAAGTGGTTATCGGCCACCGCCAACTTTGAAGCGAGCACCTACGGCTGCGGTTTCGGCTGGCTGCTCAACTTCTACACCAAAGGTTTCAACTTCTTTGTAGGTATGGACCACACCATGGGTAAACTGGCCAAGCAGTTTGTTCCGCTCAACTCCAACGCCAGTCTCAACTTCGGTATCAATATCCCGCTTTAAAGCTTACAGACTTCGGCTGTCACGGACAGCCGGGAATCCCATAGGAGGGGCGCGCCGTAGCAGGTGCGCCCTTCATTTTTGGGGCTTTCCTTAGGGGGCTCCTCTTAAATGAAGGATTACACCCAGAGACAAACCTTAAATTGATGGTATTCGCGATTAAACGGCCGCGTGGAGGGCGTTGCTGCGGGGAATTGTGGCGGGTGTGGGCCACATTACAACGGGTATGGGGCGCCTTTTCAGGGGGGTGGGCCGACCACGGGGAAGGCACTGAAAAAGTACTGTTTTCTCGTTTTTCTCC
>JAFLTX010000043.1 GCA_022509145.1 Muribaculaceae bacterium
AGCAAGCGGGATTCGAACCCGCGGTACGCTTTTGGCGCACACACGCTTTCCAGGCGTGCCTCTTCAGCCACTCGAGCATCGCTCCTTTATGGTTTGCGGGTGCAAATTTAATAATTTTTAGTTCTTCAAGCAATTTTTTCTATCCTTTTTTGTAATTTTGCACAAAATATTGTTTGAAACTCTACGGCGTTTTAGCTTTTTGGCGTTTTATGAAACACTCCGGCCCTTTAGCTTACGGCGGTCGCTTCGCTTTGCCGAAGGGGCTTCTGCCGATTTGTATGGTGGTATGGGTGCTGTTGTTGCTCGGGGCTTGCTCGAAGAATGACGGTATCCGCAACAATATCCCTGCGAATTTCAATTCCCTCTCCACGGAAGACAAGATGGACTTTCTGATGGAGCGGATGCCGCCCGACTCTGTGGCGCGTTTTATCTGCGATGCTGCGATGGGGAAGGTCTACAACGCCCGCATCGAGCTTCAGCCTGCCCGCGATTACGCCTATTCGCATTATAAGGTTGACGATATCGAGAGGTTTGAGATGGAATGTATCAACTATGAGAATTCTCTGCCTCTGCACGAGAAGGTGAAGTTTTTCCAACTTGCCGCAACCGACGACCCGGACCGTTATGCCTATGAGCTGGGGCTGAGCTATGTGGGCACCATCCGCGAGGCGGAGATGAGCGTGAAGGATGTGCAGGAGGAACTGGACAACCTGCGCAAGGAGTGCAAGTATAACAAGGAGTTCTACAAGAGGTTTATGACGGGTTTCAAGACGGCTTTGAGCGTGGACCGCCATCATGACCTCAACGACAACATATACAAGAAATTCATTAATTATCCGGATAATATAAAATGAAAAAGATTTCAGATTACGCATCAGAAGCAGAACTGGCGTTGCGCCAACTGGCCATTTCCGAGAAGGAACCGGCATCTTTATATTCCCCCATCGTCTATGCCCTCACCTCAGGCGGGAAGCGCCTGCGCCCGGGGCTGGTGATGATGGTGGCCGAGAGCTACGGCGGTGCCTCGGCGCTCGAGGCTTGCCAGAAGGCTGCCGCGGGTATCGAGATGTTTCACAACTTCACTCTTCTGCACGACGATGTGATGGATAAATCGGAGAAGCGTCGCGGCCACGACTCCGTATGGTATAAATGGAATGCCAACACGGCCATCCTCTCGGGCGACACGATGCTTACTCTTGCCACCAAGCTTGTGACGGAGGTGCCCGACGACAAGCTGCGCCGCGTGATCGACACGTTCAACGACATGGCTCTCGAGGTATACGAAGGGCAGCAGCTCGACCTCGACTTCGAAACGTCAGAGACGATCAATTCGGACACTTATATCGAGATGATCCGCAAGAAGACGGGCGCTTTGCTCGGAGCGGCCGCCGGCATCGGCGCCATCCTGGGCAACGCCTCCGATAAGGAGATTGGCCTGATGACGACGTTCGGCGAGATGCTGGGCATCGCTTTCCAGATTCAGGACGACTGGCTCGACACCTACGGCGACTCGGCAACGTTCGGCAAGCCCATCGGCGGCGACATCCTTAACGACAAGAAGACCTTCCTGCTCGTGAAGGCGCTCGAGGCCGACAAGGGCACCGTAGACGCTTTGAAGGTGACCATGAAGGAGCTCAAGGGCGAGGCCAAGATCAAGGCCGTGACCCGTATCTACGACAAGCTCAACCTCAGCGAGGAGACCAAGAAATCCGTGGCCTTCTACACGAAGCTCGCTCTCAAGGCTCTCAAGGCCACATCGCTCTCCGAGGAGGCCAAGGAGCCGTTCCGCCTGCTCGTTGAGAAACTTACGGGCAGAAAGAAATGATCGACACCCACACCCACCTCTATATGACCGACAGTTTTCCGGACGGCGGAATCTCCGCCGTCTGTCGTGCTGTAGAGGCAGGAGTGGATACGATGGTGCTCCCGGGAGTCGACATCGAGTCGGTAGACCCGATTTTGCGGCTCCACGAGGCCACGCCCGGGCATACGGCCGTCGCGCTGGGGCTTCACCCGACGGAGGTTGAGGCCGACTGGCGCAGCGAGCTCAACGAGATTCTCAACCAGGGGGCCGACGTAGATTTGGTTGCGATCGGCGAAACGGGGGTAGACCTTCATTGGGACGCCGGCAACCTCATACATCAGATGGACGCCTTCGGCGAGCAGATTCAGTATGCGCTTGAGCATCAGCTCCCTGTGATTGTCCATTCGCGCGATGCCGTAGACCAGACCGTGGAGATAGTGAGCAAATTTGAGGCGCTCCCGCCGATGGTGTTCCACAGCTTCACGTCGGGCTTGGAAGATATGCGGCGCCTGCTCGAAGCCGCTCCTGATGCCTTTGTAGGTATCAACGGGGTGGTGACTTTCAAGAATGCCGCTCCTTTGGCCGAGGCGGTCAAGGAGCTGGATATGGACAAACTGGTAGTGGAGACCGACGCACCGTTTCTTGCCCCCGTGCCTCACCGCGGCAAGACCAACGAAAGCGCCTATATCCCTCACATAGTGGCAAAAATTGCAGAACTCAAGGGGAGAACGCCTGAAGAAATCGCAGCCATAACCACTGCGAACGCTTTGAGGCTCTACCCCTCGTTGACAAAAATATGCAAGGGTTAGATTCCGTCTTAACTCTTCCGCTCACCCAGCCGGTGGCCATCTTCCTGCTGGTGCTGGTGATAATACTGTTTTCGCCGACAGTCTTCGACCGCCTGCGCATACCCCGCGTGGTGGGGCTCATCGTGGCAGGCGTAGTGGTGGGGCCTTACTGCCTCAATCTTCTGGCCTACGATGCCAGTTTCAAGATTTTCGGCGAGGTGGGGATTCTCTACCTCATGTTTCTGGCTGCGGTGGAGATCAACATGTACCACCTCAAGCGCAACTTCCGGTCAGGTCTTTTCTACGGGATTCTGACCTTCTTGATCCCGATGGTGGCGGGGCTTCTCGTGAGCAAATACGTATTCGCCGTCGGATGGGAAACGGCCACGTTGCTGGCGGTGATGTATTCGGCCCACACCCTTGTGTCCTACCCAACGGTGAGCCGCTTCGGGCTGGCTTCCAACAAGGGAGTGGTGATTGCGGTGGCCGGGACCATTGTGGCCGTATTGCTTGCGCTGCTTGTGCTCGCCGAGGTGGTAAACATCAGCCGCACAGGAAGTTTCAACTGGATTGAGCTGGCATATCTCGTGGTGCTCTCCGCTGTCTACGGCGTGGCCCTTTACTTCATATTTCCGCGCATCGCCCGCTATTTCTTCAGAAAATACAACGATTCCGTGGCACAGTTCATCTTCATCCTGGCCATGGTCTTCGTATCCTCGCTCGTAGCCGAGATAATCGGGCTGGAAGCGATACTCGGCGCATTCTTCGGCGGCCTGGTGCTCAACAAGTTTGTGCCCGAGCGGTCAGACCTCATGCGTCGCATCACATTTGTGGGCAACGCCGTCTTCATACCCTACTTCCTGATCGGTGTGGGGATGCTGATCAACGTCGGGGTACTCTTCTCCGGGTGGGGCGTGATATTCTGCGCCGCCGTGATGTCGGCCGTCGCGCTTCTCTCCAAATGGGGGGCTGTCTTCATCACAAGGATAACCTACAAACTGGGGTTCTCCGAGGGGCTGATGATGTTCGGCCTGAGCAGCGGCAAGGCGGCGGCGACCATCGCAGCCACGATGATCGGGTTTCAATACGGCCTCCTTTCCGAGACGTTGATGAACGGCGCCGTGGTGATGATTCTGATATGCTGCATCGTGGCCACAATCACCACAGACTCGGCTGCAAAGAAAATACGTATCCAGCTCACCACCAAAGAGATGGAAGAAGACCCGGATCCCGAGCGGAAACACTTCTCCAGGCCGTTGGTCGGCGTGGCCAATCCTGTGACAGCCGAAGGTATCGTTAGGCTTACAGGGTTCATGCGAAGCCACACCAACACCCTGCCGCTTACCCTCATCTACGTCAGAAATCATGAGAACCCGCAGAGGATGGGGACCGGCCGCGAGGCATTGAGGCGCGGTACTACCGCGGCGGCAGAGATGAACATCAAAGCAGAGGAGATAGAGCGGTATGACTACAACGTGGTGGCAGGCCTTACCAACACCCTCAAGGAGCGCAATTCCAGCGAGATAATAATCGGTATGCACCGCAAAACGGCCATCGTCGACACCTTCTTCGGCTCGATAACCGAGCAGCTCGTGAAGGCCACCAACAAGATGGTGATTCTGAGCCGGTGCTTCCTCCCCGTGGACACCATCGGCGACATCTACATCTACGTGCCGCAGAACGCCGAATACGAAACGGGATTCAAGACCTGGCTTACGCGTGTGAGCCACTTGGCCATGCAGCTCGGCAGGAAGGTAAATTTCTTACTCTCGAAGGGAACAGTCTCATATATAGAGAATTACATCAAGGAGCGGCAGTTTGAATTCTCGCGCCATTACCTCACTATGGAGAGCTGGGACGACTTCATCATCCTTTCGTCAAACATCTCCTACGACGACCTGCTTATAGTGGTCTACGCCCGCAAGGGTTCTCTTTCGCGCACCGGCGACACCGAGAACATCCCCGCATATCTCGGACGACACCTGGCCCATTCAAATCTGGTTGTAATCTATCCCGCTCAGTTCGGCGACACGTGATGACGCCCTCTTGATTCCCGATCTTCTTTCAAGTGGAGCAGGCCGGTAACAAAGAGGAAACGACCGGTAACAATAGGGGCTGTCGGGCACCTACATTTCAACTTTTACAGAGAGAAAAATCGGCTTGAGGAGAACCGAAAATCGGCGTCAGTTCTCGAGGAAAATCTGACTGAAAAATTTGCCGAGAGCTGCCCGGTAGTTTTCGCGGTTTTTCAAGTTGTTAGTCATCACCACGATTATGTGGGTCGGGGCATAGTCATCGTCGAGCAGATAGCCGGCATAAGACTGGATGCCGCTCATCGAGCCCGTCTTCAACGCGAGGCGCCCCTCGAGGGGAGTTCCCTTCATAAAGTTTCTCACCGTCCCCTCCTCCCCGGTAAGCGGGAAGAAAGATACGTAATAAGGGTCGTTGCTGTTATTCAGCAACACTTCGGCCAAGAAGGCGGCAGTAAGCGAGTTGTTGCGCGAAAGCCCGGACCCGTCGACAATCTGCACCCCCGTCATAGGATACCCTCTGCTCTCCCAATAACGCATAGCCTGCTCGGCGGCCTGCTCAGGTGAGCCGTCGGTCTTGTTCCGCATCGACATAAGCCTCAAAAACGCCTCGGCATAGAGATTATCGCTGCGGAACATACACGATTCCATCAGCTTCGCTATCGGCGGCGAGAAATGGGTGAGCAACACTTCCTTTTTCGCTTTGGCCGGGGCACCTTCGCCCTTGCCGAGCGTTATCCCCCTCTCGGCGAGGACCTTCTCCAATTTTGATTTGAATACGTTCGCGGGATTTTTCACGGCTGCTTTCCCCGTCTTGTTGGCTTCGAAATTGAAAGCGTGAAACCCTGTGCCGTAATCGCGCTCAAGGTCTCCCGCTTGCCAAGATTTCGGAACGGGGCTGCCGGCAAAGCGGCTGTCGTCTATGATCACCGAGCCTGAAATTCCCGTTATCCCGTTCTCCTGCAGGGCGTCTGCAATCTCCACGAGGATATCTTTCTGGTCTTTGAAGCGGCCGTCGTTGAGCGACGGGTCGCCGCTTCCAATCACGATCAAGTCGCCTTGAAGCACGCCGTCTCTCACGTCGCCGCTCATCATCACTGTGGTGACAAGAGAGGTGGTGAACGGTATATGGTCCTTGGCGCCGGCCACCGTAACGCACTTCATCACAGAGGCCGGGGTGAGGGCGCGGGCGCCGTTATGGTTCACAATCATATAGTCCGACTCGATGTCGCGTATATAGACCGCCGTCTGGTTGGGATCGAGCGACGGCGACGCCAGCAATTCCTTCAGGGCCTCCTCGGGCGTGACTGCAAATGCCAGACTGCTGAAGAGGATTGCAAATAAAAATATAATTTTTCGCATTCTTTTTCGTTCTTGAGGAGCAAAGATAGTCATTTTTTCGAAATTAATGAGTAAATTTACGGGCTGAAACTGCCTCTGCGACCCCCAAAAGACCAAAAAGGAGGCAAAACAGCCAAACCCTCAAGACCCCATCTGATAAGAAATGCCGGACTCACTTCAACGCACCCCCTATACTTTCGACCGCGTGGTAAGGATATTCTTTACCGTTTGCGGCCTTATGTTGGCGCTCTATCTGCTGTACGTGCTGAAGGGAGTGCTGCTCCCCTTTATGGTGGCGATGCTGCTGGCCTATATGATGGAGCCCATCGTGCTCTGGAACCGGCGGTGGACCCGCTGCAAGAAGCGCTTCATACCCGTGATGCTTACCCTTTTGGAGGTGGTGACGGTGCTGGCTGTCTTCGCTTCTATCTTCGTGCCTTACCTTATCCAGGAGGCCTCGCAGATGGCCGACGCCATCAAGCAATACGCCTCAACGCAAGTGGATATCCCGTTCATCTCCAAAGAGATACACGAATTCATACAAAACAACATCAACTTCGAGGAGCTCTCTAAATATCTCACCCAGGAGCAGTGGGGCCAGGTGGCCCAGAAGGTAATCTCCTCGTCGTGGAGTGTGGTGAGCTCGAGCGTGGGGTTTATATGGCAGCTGATCAGCTGGCTCATAGTGCTGCTCTATCTGGTGTTCATAATGCTTGATTACGAGAGGCTTACACTCTCTTTCAAGCAGCTCGTGCCTTTCTCCCACCGCAAGAAAGTATTCAAGATCTTCGACGACATCAAGGTGGCGATGAACCGCTATTTCCGCGGTCAGTTCCTCATCGCGTCGCTCGTGGGAGTGCTGTTCTCCATAGGGTTTGTGATCATCGGGCTCCCGATGGGGGTGCTTTTCGGCCTCTTCATCGGCGTGCTCAACATGGTGCCGTATCTTCAGCTGATATCGCTGCCGATATGCTTCCTCCTCTGCCTCGTGGCCACGGTGAGCGGCGGTGTGGCCTTCTGGCCTTTGCTCTGGGAGAGTTTGGCCGTTTATGTGGTGGTGCAGCTGATCCAAGACCTCCTTCTCACGCCCAAAATCATGGGTAAGGCTATGGGGCTCAATCCGGCCATCATCCTGCTCTCGCTCTCGATTTGGGGTTGCCTGCTCGGGTTCTTGGGGCTAATCATCGCATTGCCTCTCACCACTCTGATTCTTTCGTATTACGACCTCTATGTGGTGCAACGGATGCAGTATAAAACCGATCCGGAGCATAAGGAGCCACCCGAGATAGAAACGGAGGAAACGACCTCCGACCATAAAGAAGACGACCGCCCCTCATCTCGCGAATGAAAAGAATTATCTTCTTTGCACTCATCGTGTTGCTCGCCTTCCTGCCGGCCCTGCAGATCACTGCGGAGGCGCAGGAGACCGTGGAGCAGATAGAGGAGTTGGCTTACGACGCCATCAACAACGGCACCTCCGGCGACTCTGCCGGCGCATCGGCGGCTGCCGACGAGGCGGAGTCGATGACCAACGGCCTGATCGGCGACCTCGCCTGGGTGCTTCTGCTCGGAGCCATAGTTACGGTCCTCTTCAAAAAGCTGAAACAGCCGGTGGTGCTCGGCTATATCCTGGCCGGGTTCCTGGCGAGTCCGAAATTCATATATCTCCCTTCGATTTCCAATCTCGAAAACATAGAGTTTTGGGCCGAGATCGGCATAGTGGTGCTGATGTTCTCGCTGGGGTTGGAGTTCAGTTTCAAGAAACTGATGCGGTCCGGGAGCTCGGCTGCCGTGACCACGCTGATCATCGTCACCGGGATGACGCTCGCCGGTTTCGGTGTGGGTAAGATATTGCATTTCAACACTGTAAACTGCATCTTCCTCGGCGGGATGATTTCGATGTCGTCTACCACCATCATCCTCAAGGCGCTCACCGACCTGGGGCTGAAGCAGAAAAAGTTTGCAACCCTGGTGCTCTCGGTGCTCATTATCGAAGACCTCATAGCTGTGCTTATGCTGGTGCTCCTCTCGTCGCTTGCAGTGGGCGAAGTGCAGGGCGGAGAATTGCTCTTCTCCATCGGGAAGCTGGTATTCTTCCTGATAATATGGTTCGTGGTCGGCGTCTTCGTCTTCCCCGGATTGCTCAACCGCCTGCGCAGGTTTCTCAACGGCGAGACGCTTCTGGTGCTGTCGATGGCGCTGTGCTTCTCGATGGCCGTTTTCAGCGTGATGTGCGGGTTCTCCCTTGAACTCGGGGCCTTCGTGATGGGCTCGGTCCTTGCCGGCACCACCGCCGCGGAGCGTATGGAGAAGGTGGTGCTCCCCGTTAAAGACCTCTTCGGGGCCGTCTTCTTCATCTCGGTAGGAATGATGGTCGACCCCACGATTATCCTCACCTATTGGTGGGAGATTCTGATATTGGCAGCCGTGGTGATCTGCGGCATGATAATTTTCGGGTCAATGGGTATGCTGGTCACGGGTCAATCGCTGCGTGTGGCCATCGAGAGCGGATTCACTCTCACCCAGATCGGCGAGTTCTCCTTCATCATCGCCTCGCTCGGCATGAGCATGGGAGTGCTCGTCCCGGCGCTCTATCCCATCATCGTGGCCGTCTCGGTCATAACCATCTTCACCACCCCTTACTTCATAAAAATGGCCGACCCGGCCTACCGAAAGCTGGAGCCCCGCCTGCCGGCCAGCCTGCAATTCCTGATTGAACGGTACACAAAGCAAACTTCCGACGCATCGGAGACCAAGAAGCTCTGGCAAGACATCTTGAAGCGCTATCTCTGGCGCATCCTCCTTTACAGCGTGATTCTCATCGCCATAATCCTTGTGTCGAAAATGGCGCTCTATCCCCTCTGCGACTATTTCCTGGGGAGGCTGGGGCATATTGTGGCCACGCTCGTTACGCTGGCAGTGATGGCTCCCTTCCTGGTGGCGCTCTCCTTCTCGAGCCTCAAGCGGAGCGAGAAGATGAAGCTCCACTCGTCGGCCGCTTTCTACGACGTGCCGATCGTGGCGATGCGTATAATCCGATACATCATCGCGCTCTTCTTCCTGATCTACTTCTTCGGGCAATATTACCGGGCCACCGTGGCGTGGCTCGTCGGGGTGGGTTGCTTCCTGATAATTCTCATCTTCGCCTCCACCAGCCTCTTCAAGCGCTACAAACGGATGGAGAAGAAGTTTATCGACAACCTCAACATTCGCGAAAACACCCGCTCTGGCCGCAACAACAACATTGTAGACGACCTTCACCAGGCCTACATCGAGGTTGGCCCGTCGTCGACATTCGTAGGCGACCGGCTGAAAGACAGCGGATTGCGCCGCGACTACGGCGTGAGCATCTCGAGCATCCACCGCGGCAACGACCTCATACCTCTCCCGTCGGGCGACGCGCGCATCTTCCCGGGCGACATCCTCGGGGTGATCGGCACCGACGAACAGATCAAGCAACTCAACGACGATATCGAGCGTGAGAAAACAGCGCTCGAATCCAGAAAGATAGTCCGGCCCGAAGTGGAGCTGGCAAGCATCAAGCTAAAAGAAGGTTCTCCCATCACCGGAATCCCCATATCGCAGGCACAGCTGCGCGAGAAGTTCTACAGTATGATTGTAAAGGTGCACCGCGACGGCGAGGGTTATATCCAGCCTACGCCCGACCTCGTGCTTCAGCCTGACGATGTGGTCTGGATCGTGGGTGACCCCACTCAATTTGAAAAAATCAAAACAAGATGAAAGATAACTTTAAATCCCTGCTTGACAAAACTTACGAGATCGAAGGTCTGTTGCTCCGCGCCCTGGACCAGGAAGAGATTCCCCAACCTCTCGCCGACCTGATCGACACCAAATTCAAAGAGCTCAGAGAGCTTCGCGGCGGTAAAGACGACCCCGCGCAACCCGTAGCTGAGCCGGCAGCAGCCGCGCCCGTGGCAGAGCCCACGGAAGAAGAGGCCGACGTTATGCCCCAATTCTACTCGCTTGAGGAAGACGACGAGGAAGAGACTGTAGCGGAAGAAGAGATGGAAAACCTGGAGGAAGAGCCCCGCGAATCCAGAGCAGTTTACGAAGAGGTGAAAACTTCCGACAAACCGGGCGTAAAGTTCTCGCTCAACGACAAGTTTCTCTTCATCCGCGAGCTCTTCGACGGCGACAAAGCCGCTTTCGATAAGGCCGTGGAGAGCCTGAGCGCGTTCCCGACATCGGATGAGGCCGAGGCGTATTTCGCATCCGAGCTCGGTATGAGCCTCGAGAACGAAACGGCCGCTCGGTTTTTCTCACTCGTAAGGCCCGTCTGACATCCTCTACCCTTCTCCGCGCTCCCCTTCTTGACGTTTTGAAAAATAATAGAAGGGGTTGCTACGTTTTAGAGATATGATGCCAAAGAATGTAATGAGGATTGTTCTCGGAGCCATCACCTGCGTGGTGCTTCTCTCGGCGTGGGGTTGCAAGACGGCCAAGCTCAGCGACGCCAACGACCAGTTTGCCCGCGGGGAATATTTCGAGGCTTCGAAGACATACCGCAAGATATACAACAAACTCACCAAGAAAGAAGACCGCGCCCAGCGTGGCGAAGTGGCCTATATGCTTGCCACGTGCTACCGCAAGCTCAACCAGGCGGCCAGGGCTTCGGCCGCATATCAGAACGCCATCCGGTATCAGTATCCAGATTCGATGGCCTACTACTGGCTCGGACGCTCTCTTCAGGCCGAGGGGAAATACACCCAGGCCATCAACGCCTACCGCACCTTCCTTGAGTGGAAACCCGACGACCGCCTCGCCGGTGAGGGGATCACGGGCTGCGAGCGAGCCATAGCCGCCAAAGACCTCCCGAAATCGCGCTACGTGGTGAAGGAAGCCAAGATGTTCAATTCACGAAGGGCCGACTTCTCGCCTATGTTTCTCGACAAGACGCTGCAGCAGATCTACTTCACCTCGTCAAACGAGAAAGTGACCGGCGACAACCGCAGCGAGATCACCGGGATGAAGAAGAGCGACATTTACTACTCGAAGCGCGACGAGCGCGGAGAGTGGCAGCGCCCCGAGCCGGCTGAGGGCGAGCTCAACTCGGAGCACGACGAAGGGATCGTGGCCTTCTCGCCCGACGGCCAGACGATGTATCTCACAATGGCGCGCCGTTCACCCACGAGCGACACCTCCGTGGAGATCTACACCTCGCGCCGTTCCGACGCCTCGTGGAGCGCTCCCCAGAAATTCGAAATCACGGGCGATACCCTTTCAGCCTACGGTCATCCTTCCGTCTCGCCCGACGGACGGTATCTCTATTTCACCTCCGATATGCCAGGCGGCTTCGGAGGGAAAGATATATGGCGCATCAACCTCAACGAGCGTCGCGGCAGTCTCGAGAATCTCGGGCCGGAAATCAACACTCCCGGCGACGAGATGTTCCCATACGTAAGGACCGACTCGCTCCTCTATTTTGCCTCCGACGGCCATCCGGGGTTCGGCGGCCTCGACCTCTTCAAGGCCACTCTCAATTCTACCGGCGACCGCTGGAGCATAGAGAATATGGGCCTCCCGATGAACAGCCCGGGCGACGACTTCGGCATTACCTTCGGCGAGGGTGAAAGCGGCTTCTTCAGCTCCAACCGTGGCGACGGACGGGGATATGACCACATATACTCTTTCGTGCTCCCCGACCTTAAAATCAACATCTCCGGTTGGGTGGTGGATAAAGACGACGAGCCTATTCCGAAGGCCGTGATCCGAATTGTGGGCAACGACGGGAGCAACCAGAAGGAGGTGGCGCGCGACGACGGCAGTTTCAGCTTCAACCTTCAGAGAGGGGTGAAATATGTGATGCTGGCCGGCGCGGAGGGTTATCTGAATGTGAAGCAGGAGTTTGAGAGCGACGACGCCGAAGAAGATGCCGAATATGGCGTTGACTTCATCCTGGCGGCCATCAACAAGCCCCAGGTGGTGGAAAACATCTTCTACGATTTCGACAAAGCCACACTTCGCGACGAATCGAAGGCCGCGCTCGACGAGCTTGTGGCTATGCTCAAGGAGAATCCGTCGGTAACGGTGGAGATGGGGTCGCACACCGACCGCCACGGTCCGGAATATTACAACGAAGGGCTTTCCAACCGCCGTGCAAAGAGCGTGGTTGACTATCTGGTGGCTGCCGGTATCAGCAAAGACCGCCTCAGCTGGAAAGGGTACGGGAAGACTGTGCCGAAGACGGTTACCAAGCGTATAGCCAAGGAGTATCCCGAATTTGAGGAGGGTACCGTCCTCAACGAAGAATTCGTGCTCGGTCTCGACGAGGAGCTTCAGCAGAAAGCCGACCAGATCAACCGCCGCACCGAATTCAAAGTCACCTCCACCACCTACGACTTCTGACGGCCACTCTCCCTCTCTCCATTACTGCCCCGTCCCCGAAATATTAAAGAAAAATCATTTGATTTTGATTATTCTGAAATGTTGAAATCACCCTCGTAGAGTTGGTTTAATCTTTTCTCCAATTCTCTTATTGAAATAAGACCGGTTGATAATTGTCTGTTATTCACCATCAAATATATTCGATTCTCTGTATCAGAAAGCTGGCTGAACGTTTCGGGACCAAATAAGTTTATCATCATTCTCCGGTAAAACCGGAATCTCCTACTTCCTTTCCGTGGATTTAGGTGTTTCCCTTTTATATCTTTCTCTAAATCAGGAGAAGCTACAAAACCAAAGGACACGAGTGGATTTTTTCTGTAATAATTCAACATTATTTCTACACACGAACGTACGATAGTTCGCGGTTCATAGTCGTGGGTGAGCAATGAATAACGGTCTATGCTTTTCTCAACCCCCTTCCAATAAAATTTTATACCATAAAATTTATTTTCAAACCCTTCTACCTCAACGATATATCTTTTATTACTTTTCAAGGACCTGAATGTCCATAAATCAGTAATGCGAAGTGAGGTTGTGTCAACACTTCGCATTATAAATCTTGGTTTATAATATCCAATTTCCTGCGTCATGGAAGAAGATACTCGTATGAAGGTATCCTTAATTCCTGACGGTCCTTAGTTGATATGGTTTTAAGTTTTATTGGAGAATGAGAGTTCGACAATGGTTTATTTTTTGAATTAACCACTGTAGGAGAACCATTATCTATATTTCTCTTATTTTTCTTCATTGGAAAAAACCCTCCTGTTGATAACGCAAATTTACAAACTTTATTTAAAAAACACAAATATGCCAAGCAATGTTTAGTAATTTTAGAATCAACTGGCCGCAGCAAAATTAAACAAAAAGGGGTACTAAGCGGGGGTTGGGTGGCAAAAATTGGAAAAACTTTTAAAGTTTAAATACTTTCTTATTGCAGAATGTTGGATAATTATTAATTTTGCAAAAAGTTAAAGACATGGAAAGCCGAATTATCGTAGAGGGACTCCCTTTTCGACCCTACATCACTCGCGAACAGATAAAATCAAAAATTCGCGTAATCGCCGACCAACTGAGAAACGAGCTCCATGGCAGCAAGCCTTTATTTCTTTGTGTGCTCAACGGAGCGTTTGTCTTTGCGGCCGACCTTTTGAGAGCCATCGGGCTGAACGACTGCAAGATACAGTTTGTAAAATATTCTTCTTACGAAGGCACACAATCCACCGGTAACGTCAAGCAGATTCTGGGCCTGAATGAAGACGTGGAAGGTAAAGACCTCATCATCATCGAAGATATCGTTGACACCGGCCTCACGGCTGAGAAGATGGTGGCCGACCTCAAAACCAAAAACCCACGCTCCATCAGGTTTGTGACCCTGCTCCATAAGCCGGAGAATGCCAAAAACAACTTCAAGCCAGACTACGTGGCCTTCACCATTCCTTCCAAATTCATTATCGGATACGGCCTCGACCTCGACGGAAAAGCCCGAAATCTCGAAGACATTTACATCGCAGAAGAAGAGTAGAATATGATGAACATAATCTTATTCGGAGGCCCTGGAAGTGGAAAGGGCACTCAAAGCGCGCGTCTTATCGACAACTATGGCTTATACCACATCTCCTCAGGCGAAATTCTGCGCGACCATATAAAACGCGGCACTGATCTGGGCCGCACCGCCGACAGCTATATCTCGAAGGGACATCTCATCCCCGACGACCTTATGATATCCATCATCGAACATACCCTCGACACCGAAGCCAAGGATAAGAAGGGTGTGATCTTCGACGGGTTTCCCCGCACTATCCCACAGGCCGAGGCTCTCGCCGACTTGCTGAAACGCCGCAACTCCGACGTGCACGCCGTTATCGGCCTCGAAGTGCCCGACGAAGAGCTTACCGCCAGGATGCTCAACCGTGGAAAGGAGACTGGCCGCGCCGACGACAATCCCGAAACGATCGAGAAGCGCCTGAAGGTGTATCACGAGCAGACCCAACCGCTGCGCGAGCACTATATCAAGAAAGGGCAGTATATTCCCATCGACGGCACAGGGCAGGTCGACGACATCTTCCATTCCATCAGGGAAGGGCTCAGAGAGAAGACGGGAGCCGAAGCCAGCAAATCATGAAATTCAGAACCGAATACACCATACCACAAGACGCTCCCAAGCCTCTGCAGCCGGAGCGTCTTGCGATTTTATTGGGTTCGTGCTTCAGCGACAACATCGGGGCCAAGATGCTCTCGTCGGGATGGCCGGCACTCGTCAATCCCTGCGGTGTGCTTTATAATCCCCTATCTATCTGCAACTTGATTGACCTGGCACTTCTCCCTGAAGAGGAGCGGTCACGCCGGGTAAAGGCCTCTGTAATCCCGCGTGAAGGGAAGTACGTCTCTTGGTATGCAAGCTCCTCAATCGCCGGGAGTTCCTCTGATGAATGCGCCGGGAAGATGCTCGCCGCGCTCGAAGAATTGCGCCGTGGGCTGGGTGAAGCCCAAGCTCTGCTCCTTACATTCGGCACGGCCGATGTGTGGCAGCTCGCAGACGGCGGGATGGTGGTCGGGAATTGCCATAAGTATCCGGCCTCTTCATTTGAGAAGCGTCGGCTGGGAATTGCCGAGATAGTCGGAAAAGTCCGCCACACCTTAAATAATATAAAGAGTATAAATCCCGACCTGCAAGTGATCCTGACCGTGAGTCCTCGCAGATATCTCGCCACCGGTCTTGCCGACAACACGCTCCAGAAAGCTCCCCTCCTTCTTGCCTGCCACGAACTCTGCTCTCCCGTAGAACCCGCGGGAGAATCGGAAAACCGCGAAGAAATCACGATCAAGCCGGGCGCAGGTGCTATGAGGATTTCTTATTTCCCTGCTTATGAGATTCTTAATGATGACCTGCGCGATTATCGTTTCTATTCAGCAGATCTTCTGCATCCCTCTGAAATGGCGGTAGATTACATCTGGGATTGCTTCACGCGCACGTATCTCACCGACGAAGCCCGCTCCCGCCTATCGGCAATTGCCCGCGCCAACCGCCGTCAAAACCACCGCCCCATCCTCTAAACAACTGACAACTCCTCTCAAAGGTTTGTCTCTGGGTGGAAGTCGTTGGGCGTCTTGTGGGCCGACCACGGGGAAGGCACTGAAAAAGTACTGTTTTCTCGTTTTTCTCCG
>JAFLTX010000044.1:0-2323 GCA_022509145.1 Muribaculaceae bacterium
TCCAGAACGACATCCTCAAGGAGTTCATGGTGCGCAACACCTATATCTATCCGCCGGCATTCTCGATGAAGATCATCGCCGACATCTTCGAGTACACTTCGAAAAACATGCCGAAGTTCAACTCGATCTCAATCTCCGGTTACCACATGCAGGAAGCCGGCGCAACAGCCGACATCGAACTTGCCTACACCCTCTGCGACGGTCTTGAATACCTCCGCGCCGGTGTGAACGCAGGTATGGATATCGACTCATTCGCTCCCCGCTTGTCGTTCTTCTGGGGCATCTCGATGAACTATTTCATGGAAATCGCCAAGATGAGGGCAGCCCGTATGCTCTGGGCCCGCATCGTGAAGCAGTTCAACCCGAAAAACCCGAAATCGCTCGCGCTGCGCACTCACTGCCAGACTTCAGGATGGAGCCTCACCGAGCAGGATCCCTTCAACAATGTAGGTCGTACTTGCGTTGAGGCCATGGGCGCCGTTCTCGGCCACACACAGAGCTTGCATACCAACGCTCTCGACGAGGCCATCGCGCTTCCCACTGACTTCTCGGCCCGTATCGCCCGCAACACTCAGATCTACATCCAGGAAGAAACTTATGTCACCAAGCAAGTTGACCCCTGGGCAGGTTCATATTATGTGGAGGCTCTTACCAACGAGATCGCTCAGAAGGCTTGGGCTCTCATCCAGGAAATCGAAGAGCTCGGCGGTATGGCCAAGGCCATCGAGACCGGTCTGCCGAAGATGAGAATCGAAGAGGCTGCAGCCCGCACACAGGCCCGCATCGACTCAGGCAAGCAGACTATCGTCGGCATCAACAAATACAAACTTGACCACGAAGATCCCATCGACATCCTCGAGGTAGACAACACCGAGGTGCGCAAAGAGCAGATCGGCCGTCTTGAAGAGCTCAAGAAGGGCAGGGATGAAGAAGCTGTGAAGAAAGCCCTCAACGACATCACGGAAGCCGTAAAGGATCCGTCGAAGGGTAATCTTCTCGAGCTGGCCGTCAAGGCAGCCGGCCTCAGAGCTTCTCTGGGTGAGATTTCCGACGCCTGCGAAGCTGTCGTGGGACGTTATAAAGCTGTAATCAAAACTATATCAGGAGTGTATTCAAGCGAAGAGAAGGGCGACCCCGAATTTGAAGAAGCACGTCGCCTTGTGGCTGAATTTGCCAAGAAGGAAGGTCGCCAGCCCCGTATAATGGTGGCCAAGATGGGTCAGGACGGCCACGACCGCGGCGCCAAGGTGGTAGCCACCGGTTATGCCGACTGCGGTTACGACGTTGATATGGGCCCGTTGTTCCAGACTCCGGCCGAGGCTGCACGCCAAGCCGTTGAGAATGACGTTCATATCCTCGGTGTAAGCTCGCTTGCCGCCGGCCACAAGACCCTCGTTCCGCAGGTGATCGAGGAGCTCAAGAAGCTCGGTCGCGAAGATATCCTGGTGGTGGCAGGCGGTGTAATTCCGGCCCAAGACTACGACTTCCTCTACAAGGCTGGCGTAGCTGCCATCTTCGGCCCCGGCACCCCGATTGCCAAGAGCGCCATCGAGATGATCAAACTCCTTGAGCAAGAATAATTTATTCTCAATATAAGGAACTTTAGGAAACGCTGTCTGCTGAAGCAGTCGGCGTTTCTTTTATCCATAATAGTACTTAAAGAAACCGCCGAAATTTATCAAAATTTCAACTCTTAAAAGGCTGGGAATTCCTTCAGCTCTTCTGGCGCTTGATTCAAGGGGAGCATTTATCAGAATTTTTCCGCCAAAATAAGGCTTTTTTTCTATTGCTTGGCTTGCATTTTTTTTATAATTTTGCGTTGTAAATAGCTATTTAGAAAAATGTTAATCATCAAATCGGTAAGCGAGCTGCTTTCCCGGGTTGAATCTTTGAAATCCAAGGGGGAGAGCATCGGCCTTGTACCAACTATGGGAGCTCTTCACGAGGGTCACCTCTCATTGGTGAAGAAGAGCAAGGAGAGAGACGACGTTACAATCGTCAGTGTCTTTGTAAATCCTATTCAATTCAATAACCCCCAAGACTTGCTGACATATCCGCGCACCCCTGAAGAAGACGCGCAACAGCTTGCAAAAGAGAATGTTGACATCCTTTTTATGCCCACAGAAGAGGAGATGACGGCGGAGGCCGAAGTAGCGGCCAAGACTTTCCGTCTCGGTTCTGTGGCTGAAGTGATGGAGGGGAAATTTCGCCCCGGTCACTTCCAGGGAGTTGCCTATATCGTAAACAGGCTCTTCCAGCTCTGCCGCCCCACACGCGCCTATTTCGGGATGAAAGACTTCCAGCAGATAGCCGTGATCAGAGA
>JAFLTX010000044.1:2423-13516 GCA_022509145.1 Muribaculaceae bacterium
GTCAGACTGATTGACAATATCGTTTACAAAGGCGAAATATAATGGAAATTGAAATGATGCAGGCCAAGATTCACCGTGTGACGGTGACCGAGGCCAATCTAAATTATATCGGAAGTATCACCATCGACAGCGCTTTGCTCGAAGCCTCCGGAATCCTGCCGGGGCAGAGGGTCTGTGTGGTCAACAACAACAACGGCGAGCGCTTCGATACCTATGTGATTGAAGGGGAACGCGAGAGCGGCACCATCTGTCTCAACGGCGCGGCGGCCAGGAAAGCCCAGCCCGGCGACGTGATCATCATCATCTCATACGCCAGGATGACGCCCGAAGAGGCCCGCGAGTTCAAACCCGTCGTGATTTTCCCCGACACCAAGACTAACAAGTTGTAAAGAGACTCATTCAGATATGTTTCAGAATTTATCCGAAAGACTGGAGCGCTCCTTCAAGATCCTCAAAGGCGAAGGACGCATCTCCGAAATCAATATAGCCGAAACGCTAAAAGACGTCAGGAAAGCCCTGATGGACGCCGACGTCAACTATAAAGTGGCCAAAAACTTTACCGACACGGTAAAGCAGAAAGCACTGGGCCGCAACGTGATCACAGCTCTCAAGCCTAAGGAGCTGATGGTGAAAATCGTGCATGAGGAGCTCACCGAGCTCATGGGTGGCGACGAAGCCCCGCTCAACCTCTCGGGACGCCCCACCGTGATTCTGATGGCCGGTTTGAACGGCGCCGGTAAGACCACCTTCTCCGGGAAGCTGGCCAAAAAGCTCAAATCGACCAAAGGGATGCGTCCGCTGCTCGTGGCTGCCGACGTGCATCGCCCCGCCGCCATGGAGCAACTGAGAATTCTCGGCGAGAGCATCGAAGTGCCCGTCTATATGGAAGAGGGTAGCAAGGATGCCGTTGAAGTGGCCAAAAATGCCGTGAAGCACGCCAAGGAGAACCACAACGACGTAGTAATCGTCGACACCGCCGGCCGTCTGGCCATCGACGAGGAGCTGATGAAGGAGATCGAGGCTATCAAGAATGCCGTTAACCCCGACGAAATCCTCTTCGTGGTCGACGCCATGACCGGTCAGGACGCCGTGAACACTGCCAAGATCTTCAACGACAGGCTAAACTTCGACGGCGTGGTGCTCACCAAGCTCGACGGCGATACCCGAGGCGGTGCGGCTCTCTCGATCCGCGCAGTGGTGGCCAAGCCTATCAAATTTATAGGCTCGGGCGAGAAACTCGAAGATATCCAGGAATTTAACCCGGAAGGTATGGCAAGCCGTATCCTCGGGATGGGCGACATCGTGGAGCTCGCAAAGAGAGCGCAGGAAATCTTCGACCAGAAGGAAGCCGAGAAGCTCCAGGAGAAGCTCAAAAAGAATAAGTTCGACTTTGAGGATTTCTACAAGCAGATTCAGCAAATCAAGAAGATGGGTAACCTCAAAGACGTTGCCTCGATGATTCCGGGGATGGGTAAGGCCTTGAAAAACGTCGATGTTGACGACGACGCCTTCAAGAGCATCGAAGCCATCATCAACTCGATGACTCCCTACGAGCGTCAGCACCCCAACGAAATCAAAGGCACGCGCAGGCAGAGAATCGCCAACGGCGCCGGCGTGAAACTGCAAGACGTTGTGAACCTTCTAAAGAGGTTTGAAGACATGCGTAAGATGATGTCGTCTGTCTCCAAGATGAAAAACCCGATGCAGATGATGCGCCAGATGCGTGGCAGATAATCTCCCGGGATTCACATTCATACGAAAGAAATTTTCAGGCTTTTCAGTTTATACAGGTTACAAATCCATAACTAATGAAAACTAACGTTGCAATTTTCTTCGGCGGAAGGTCGGTGGAACATGAAATCTCCGTGCTCTCCGCCCTTCAGGCCATAGACGCACTCGACAAGCAGAAATACAACATCATACCCATCTATATCACCAAGCAGGGAAGGTGGTTCACAGGCGACGCTCTTCTCGACATCGACAACTATAAAGATCTCAAGGGGATTGAGAAGAAGACCGAAGAAGTCTTCATGAAGCCCGTCTACGGCGACTTCAACCTCTACAAGGCCAAAAGCACCCTTTTCTCGAAAGGGAATCCCGTGCTTGCCGAGCTTCATGTGGCCATTCCCATCGTGCATGGCACCAACTGCGAAGACGGCATTTTCGAAGGTGTGCTCGAAACCATCGGCATCCCTTACGCCGGATGCAACACTCTCTCGAGCGCCATCGGAATGGACAAAATCGTGATGAAAATGATTCTCGACGACGAGGGTATACCCGTGGTTGACTTCGTTTGGTTCACCGATAAAGAATGGGAAAAGTCAAAAGAGAAACTTATAGCAGAGGTTGAAGAGAAGCTTGCTTATCCCGTGATAATCAAGCCGGCAAACCTGGGCTCGAGTGTGGGTATATCGAAGGCGGACAACCGCGAGACGCTCGTAGAGAAGATAGATTATGCCACCAAATTCTCGGATAGGATCATCGTGGAGCATTGCATCGAGAATCTCAAAGAGATCAACTGCTCCGTCTTGGGCGACAGCGAGGAATGTCGCGCCTCTATTCTCGAGGAGCCCATCAAGAGCGGCGAGATCCTTTCGTATACAGACAAGTATATGGGCGGCTCGAAGACGGCCGGCAGCAAAGGGATGGCAGCAAGCGAAAAGAGAATCCCGGCAGACCTGCCCGAAGACGTGACAAGACGCATCCAAGAGATGGCTATGGATACTTTCAAGGCCCTCCATTGCCACGGCGTAAGCCGCATCGACGTGATGATCGACGACAACACCGGAGACATCTACGTAAATGAAATCAACACCATCCCCGGCTCCCTCTCTTATTATCTTTGGGAGGCCACCGGACTGAGCTTCAAGAGCTTGATGGACACGCTGATAAAACTTGCCTACAAGCGTAAGAGAGAGATCGACAAGAAGACTTTCTCTTACGACACAAATATCTTCGCAATGAAAGGCTCGCTAAAAGGAGCCAAAGGTTTCGGTACAAAAAAATAAGGTAAAAAATTTTATGGATAAGAAATCAAAATTCGAACAGCGTCAGGGGCAGCTCGACCTCTCGCAGATCAATAAAGATATCAACCGTATGTGGGAGAGAAACGACATCTTCCACAAGAGTATGAAGATACGCGAGGGCGCTCCGAGTTTCGTGTTTTACGAAGGACCGCCGTCGGCCAACGGCATGCCGGGCATCCACCACGTAATGGCGCGTACAATCAAAGATATTTTCTGCCGCTACAAGACCATGCAGGGGATGCATGTGAAGAGAAAAGCCGGCTGGGACACCCACGGACTTCCCGTTGAGCTCGGAGTGGAGAAAAATCTCGGCATCACCAAAGAGGATATCGGTAAAAAGATTTCTGTAGACCAATATAACCAGGCCTGTCGAGAAGAGGTGATGAAATACACCAAAGAGTGGACCGACCTCACCGAGAAGGTAGGTTACTGGGTAGATCTCGAGAACCCCTACATCACCTACGACAACGCCTACATCGAAACTCTCTGGTGGCTCCTCGGTGAGCTCTATAAGAAGGGTTATCTTTACAAGGGGTATACCATCCAGCCCTATTCGCCGGCAGCCGGCACGGGCCTCAGCTCACACGAGCTCAACCAGCCGGGTTGCTACCGCGACGTAAAAGACACCACCGTCACGGCTCTTTTTGAAATCAAAGATCCGAAGGAGGAGATGAAAGGGTGGGGGAAACCATACTTCATGGCTTGGACCACAACCCCCTGGACCCTCCCTTCCAACACGGCTCTCTGCGTCGGACCAAAGTTTACCTATGTGGCCCTGCGCACTTTCAACCCCTATAACGGCGAACCCGTAACCGTGGTACTCGCCAAAGACCTCGTGAACGCGTACTTCAAGAAGGACGCCGCAGAAAAGGACCTCGAAGACTACAAGAAAGGCGACAAGGAAGTGCCTTATAAAGTTGTGGGCGAATGGACCGGCGAAGAACTCATCGGAATGCACTATGTGCAGCTTTTCCAATGGGTTAAGCCGTGCGACAAACTGGGGAAAGGGGCCCCGGAATATGTAGAGAAATGGGCGGCCGAGAATCCTGCCAACGTGTTTGAGGTAGGACGCGAGAAGTTTGTGGAGGCCGAAGAGCTCGCCTTCAGAGTTATAGGCGGTGATTACGTGACCACCGACGATGGTACGGGTATCGTCCACATCGCCCCGACTTTCGGTGCCGACGACGCCAAGGTGGCCCGTCTGGCCCAGATTCCGTCTCTCTTCATGATCAACAAGAAAGGCGAAACACGCCCGATGGTTGACCTTCAGGGGAAATATTACATACTCGAAGACCTTGCTCCGGCATTCGTGGAGAAATGCGTAAACACCGGTCTTTATGCAAATTACGCCGGAGAATATGTCAAGAATGCTTTCAATCCGAAATATACCGTTGACGGGAAATATGACGAGAAGAGCGCCAACGCCGACGAGGACCTCAACATCCGCCTCTGCATGGAGATGAAGCAAGACGGCACGGCGTTCCGCATCGAGAAGCACGTCCACAACTATCCCCACTGCTGGCGAACCGACAAACCGGTGCTCTACTACCCGCTCGACAGCTGGTTTATCCGCACAACCGATGCCAAAGACCGGCTGCTTCAGCTGAATGAAGAGATTCTTTGGAAACCGGCTTCAACCGGCTCGGGTCGCTTCGGGAAATGGCTCGAGAACCTTCAGGACTGGAACCTCTCGCGCAGCCGCTATTGGGGCACGCCGCTCCCGATCTGGCGAACAGAAGACGGCGACGAAGAGATCATCATCGCCTCATATCAACAGCTTTACGATGAAATCGAAAAGGCTGTGAAAGCCGGCGTCCTGGCTGCCAATCCTCTCAAAGAGAAGGGGTTCGTGCCGGGCGATTACTCCAAGGAAAATTACGACAAAATCGACATGCACCGTCCTTATGTCGACGATATTATCCTCGTAAGCTCCACCGGGAAGCAGATGAAGCGCGAGACCGACCTTATCGACGTATGGTTCGACTCGGGCGCGATGCCGTATGCCCAGATTCACTATCCTTTCGAAAACAAGGAAACTTTCGATAAGAAAGAGGTGTATCCGGCCGACTTCATCGCCGAGGGCGTAGACCAGACCCGCGGATGGTTCTTCACCCTCCACGCCATAGCAGGTATGATTTTCGATTCCGTTTCTTATAAAGCGGTAATTTCCAACGGTTTGGTGCTCGACAAGAACGGCAACAAGATGTCGAAACGTCTCGGTAACGCTGTGGATCCTTTCGACAATATCGAGAAACATGGTTCCGACTCAGTGAGATGGTATATGATTTCCAACTCGCAGCCGTGGGACAACCTGAAATATGACGAGGAAGGTGTGAGCGAAGTAAGCAGAAAACTCTTCGCCACTCTCTACAACACCTATAAATTCTTCGCGCTCTATGCCAACGTAGACGGCTTTACGGGCGAAGAGAAGGAGGTTCCCGTGGCAGACCGTCCCGAAATCGACAAATGGATTCTCTCCCTGCTCAACTCGCTGGTTGAGAAGGTGACCGCGAGTCTCGACAACTATGAGCCTACCCACGCCGCAAGGCTCATCGAAGAGTTTGTATGCGACAACCTCAGCAACTGGTATGTAAGGCTCAACCGCAAACGCTTCTGGACCGCCGGGCTCAACGAAAACAAGCTCTCGGCATACCAGACGCTCTACACCTGTCTCCTCACTCTCTCGAAACTGATCGCGCCTTTCTCGCCGTTCTTTGCAGAAAGGCTGTGGCTTGATCTCGAGAAGCTCGACGAAGACAGCGGAAGATCCGTGCATCTCGAGCTCTTCCCCGTGGCCGACACATCCCTCATCGACAGCGAGCTCGAAGAGAGAATGGCTCTGGCGCAGATCATCACATCCAACGTGCTGGCGCTCAGAAGGAAGGTTAATATCAAGGTGCGCCAGCCGCTCCAGACTCTTCTGGTGCCGGTGGTTGACGAGAAGCAGAAAGAGGCCGTAAAAGGTATCATCGACCTCCTCAAAGCCGAAGTCAACGTAAAGGATATCAAGATTGTAGACAGCGACGAGAGTGGTCTCATCAAGCGCGTGAAAGCCGACTTCAAGAAGCTCGGCCCGAAATTCGGCAAGGTGATGAAAGACCTCGGGAAAGCCATCTCAACAATGGAGCAGAAGGATATTTCCTTGCTCGAGAAGAACGGCAGCTTCAAATTTGAGGCTATCGAAGGCGCCCCTGAGATCACCGTGGAAGACGTTGAGATCATCCCCGAGGATATCCCGGGTTGGGTAGTGGCCAACGACGGCAACGTCACCGTGGCTCTCGACGTAAACGTTACTCCGGAGCTCAAGCTCGAAGGTATCGCCCGCGAGGTTATCAACCGCATCCAAAATCTGAGGAAGGAGAAAGATTACGAAATCACCGACCGAATCAACGTGATTCTTTCGGCTTCTCCCGAGATGGAAGATATGCTTGAAAAACATCGCGGCTACGTAGCCTCCCAGGTGCTGGCCGATGCAATCGAACTCAAACCCGCTGCCGAAATGCCGGCTGACACCGTTGAGCTTGAAGATATTGACGATATCAAAGTGAAAGCCCATATCACTCGTGTAGGCTGATGAAAAACAAACTTGTTTCGGCCGGAAATATAGGTATATTTCTGGCCGGAATCATTCTCATAGTCGTGCTTGCCGACCAGATTCTGAAAATCTGGGTCAAGACTCATTTTTATATGGGTGAGGGGTACGAAATCACGCCGTGGTTTTTCATAAAATTCATTGAAAACAACGGCATGGCCTTCGGCATGGAGCTCTCGAGCAAGTTGATTCTCACTTTCGGCAGAATCATTGCCGTGATATTGCTGATCTGGGGGCTCTGGAAGATCAAAGGCGTAAGCAGTGTCAGGCTCGGGTTCCTGGTTTGCGTCGCTCTGATTATTGCCGGGGCTGCCGGGAATGTGTTCGACTGCGTCTTCTATGGCGAGATTTTCAACAATCCCGCTCCGCCTGAAGTCGCCACGCTTTTCCCGGAAGGCGGTGGCTACGCTGGATGGTTCGAAGGACGTGTGGTAGACATGCTCTACTTCCCGTTCTTCGGGTTCACCTGGCCAGATTGGATGCCAATGGTCGGGGGCCGTCATTTTGAATTCTTCCAATATATCTTCAACCTTGCCGACGCATCCATCACCGTCGGTGTGCTTGTGCTCATTTTCTTCTATTCTTCCGACCTCGGAATAGCCTGGAAGGCACTTATGCAGAAGGTTGGGCGCGGCGGCTCCGATGACAAAGTAAAGAAAGAGAAATGAAAAAGACGGGGCTTCTTCTCATACCGCTCCTTCTGTTGGCCTGCAACAAGAAGTCGGAGCGTATCCTGAGCGAAAAGGAGATGATAGAAGTCCTTTCCGACATTCAGATAGCGGAAGCATACCAAAACAATGCCCGCGTTCCGGCGCGCTTCGATCACCAGGCCATCACTAACGCCGTGTTGGAGAAGCGTGGCATTCCCAAGGAGGTGTTCGACTCCACACTCTCTTACTATGGCCGGAATTTAGACCAGTACTACATCGTGCTCGACAAAGTGAGCCAGAAACTCACCAAACTCGAGCCGTCGGCCACCCAGGTGGTTAAAAACGAGCAAGATAACGTTTGGCCTTTCGCACCCAATTTCCTGTTTATCGAAAGGGAAGGGCTCGACAATTTCTCATTCTCTTTCAGCCCCGAAAATATGGATGCGGGGCAGGTGTTGGAATGGAGTTTCCGTCTCCCGTCAATGACGCTTACAAGCGGTTATCTGGGAGTGCAATACACCGACGGCACCTCCACCATTACGGGCCGGAACTCTATGGACGGTTCGATTTACAGATATGTGGTCCTGCCTGACTCCACACGCTCGATCAACCGCGTGTTCGGCTCTTTCTCAATCCAAGACAGGGATTTCCCGGTGATGGTCGACAGCATTTCAATGTTCAAGGTCACTCACCTGGAAGACGTCAATGCCGACCTCAACTCCAACAAGCATATCTCACTCCCGGTTCCCAAATCCAAAACGACCGAAAAGGCTGACACAGTTTCCCCCGAAGCCCCCCAAACCGTTGCCGCCGCGAATTGATTCCTTTCAATCCTCAAAAAGATGGAGCGGCCCGTCGTATCTCAGGCTGTGAAGCCGTAAATTTCGCTTCTCACATTCGGCAATGATATTTCTCTCCACCCTCCAATGAAGCGAAGGATGGGTTATCAAAAGCACATTATCACCTACTTTTTCAAAAAATTCGTCGTTCGGTTTCACACCTTTCCGCAACACTATCACGTCGGCGTTCCCCATATTCTTCTCCACCTCGGGTGAAACAACTGCGCTCGAAAGGAGCAGAATGGATTTCCCTCTGAGGTTCAACGACTTTGCTCCTTCTTCTATTGAGACAATTCTCTCTTTCCCTTTTTCATAACACGCAATCGACGTCAAGCCGCCGGTTCGCTGAAATATCAAACCGTTTGGCCTTGTGGCGCCAACTACAGGAATAAGGAGAATGGCCGAAGCCATAAACCCGATAGAGACAGGCAACAACTGGAGTTTTCGTCTGTTTCCAATGAATAACGCCAGAAAAATCAGTCCGACAATCCACAAATTGACCGACACAATTCCCGGATATAGATTCTCAAACGGGAGAGTGATTGAAGAGAGCGAATGGGCTGTGTCAAAAAACCAACCGACGCATTTATCCAACAGCCAGCCCAATGGCGCAATCGGCAAACCTATCGCCACCGACGCGAAATAGACGAGCGTAACCGCAATGAAGCAGGGGAGAAGCGGCACTGCAATCAGATTGAGCGGGATAAACATTAGGGAGAAACGATGAAAATAATATGCGCACAGAATCCAGGCCGCCAGTGTGCAAGAAAGCGTGATGATGATCCCTCCCACCACTTTGTAAAGCCTCGGATGATTTCGCTGGTTTATGAAATTCAACGGCCTTGCTACCAACAGAATGCTCCCGACGCAAAGAATACTCAACTGAAAGCCGATGTCGAATATGGCTCGCGGGAAAAAGGCTATCACCAATATTGCCGCTATTCCAAGGTTGCGGAGGGGAGAGGTCTTCCGTTGCAATACCAGTCCTACCGTAGCCAATGTCAACATTACCCCGGCCCTGCAAGTTGCCGGATTCGCACCAACCATCAGGATATAAAACCAGATGATAGGAATTGAGAGCAGAAAACACCATCTCCTCATAGGGCCGTGAAGAATCAGCGACAGAAGATAGAGCACGATCATTCCGACGATGCTCACGTGCAAGCCGCTCACAGCAAAGATATGCGAAACTCCGGCGTCTGAAAAAGTGAGCCTTTCGGCTGAGTTCAAATAACTTTTGTCGCCAAGCAGAAACGAAATCAAAAACGCTTTTGTATCTCGTTCCAAAGGAGTCTTCTCGATAAACGACTCAAAATCATACCTTAAATTTTGGAAAAATGATATAATCGAACCTCCGCCTTTCCGTACAGTCAAGTCATCCGGTTCGCATCTTCCAGAGAGCATTATATGCTTAGACTTCAAATAGTTCTGATAGTCGGCGTTGTAATAATTTGATGGGAAAGTGGGAGCGTAAAACTCCGCCACTCCCTGCACCTCATCATTATAAGTCAGTCCTTCGCTTCCGTCAACATAAATCAACGCCTTTATATTTCGCGGCTGAATCCTCTCCCCGCTTTCACCCACAGGTGTAAGGCTGCCCACAGAAATGAGGACCTTGTCTCCTCTCTCTACAGCGCTGTAATCCTCCACTCGGCCCGTGAATGCATATTCGCCTGACGATATGTCGCCGGGAGAAGGTCTGCTGATTGCGCCTCCCCAGAGCCCGACGGAAAAGAAAAGTGCGTATATTGCGCACTCTCTCAATAAGTTTACCAGGATGAACTGTTTTCTGTTCTTTAAAAAGAGGGTGAGGAGCAGAAGCAGAAAAGAAATTGCGAAAGGAACTACCGACCAAAATGCGGGAATCGACGTCTTATATCCGGCCAAGACTCCGGCCGTCTGGCAAACCAATATCAATATAAGCGTTATCCCCCTCATTTCCCGTTAATTTCCAGACGCTAACCTTCTTGCATTGAATTACTTTGCCAGATTTCCCAACCGATTTCTGCCTGATTGTAAAGCATCTCCAACCCGTTTATAATCCTTGCTCCCCGCGCTTCAGCCTTCTCCAAAAACAACGTTTTCTCCGGATTATAAATCAAATCATAACAGATATGTTTCGGCGTCAGCTTCTCGTAATCAATGGCTGGAGCTTTCCCGATATTCGGAAACATTCCCACGGGCGTAGCATTGATAATCAGAAGCTTCTCTCCGAGAACCCTGTTGGCTTCATCATAATTGATCTCACCGGGAGCCGGCGTCCGCGAAACTACCTTATAATCGATGCCGAGCTGGTCCAAACCGCAACACACGGCTGAAGACGCTCCTCCGGTGCCGAGCACCAACGCCTCAACCTTGGGGTCGATCCCTTCAAGCGATTTCTTAAATCCCTCGATATCTGTGTTATAACCTTTCAAGCTAATCCTCCCGTAGGCATCTTTATTTACCTTTACAAGGTTCACAGCATTGACCCGTCTGGCTTCATCCGTGATTTCATCCAAATATTTGATTATGTCCCGCTTGTAAGGCGATGTGATGTTGAAGCCGTTCAACTCGGGTACTGTCTCGGCCACGAAATCCGCAATTTTATCAGCGGAGGGAATATCAAAAAGCCGATAATCCGCCGATATCCCTTCCTCCTCAAACTTGGAATTGAAATAAGTAGCCGAGAAAGAGTGCGACACACTCTTCCCAATAAGGCCATATCGTTCCTTTACCATATCACAACTCTTTCATTCTCCGGACGATACATCTTGTCGCCTTCCTTGATGTCAAAAGCGTTGATGAAGTCTGAAATGTTTTTGAGAGTTACGTTTACGCGGTTCTCTTCGAGCGAGTGGGGATCAGATTTCACGCGTCTCACTTTCTCTTCATCCCGCTGGTTCGATGCCCAGATTCCGGCGTAAGACAGATAGAAGCGTTGCTCCGGCGAATATCCTCCGAGGTCTTCTTCGGCTCCACATTCCTTCACTTTGTTTCGGTAAGC
>JAFLTX010000044.1:13616-15213 GCA_022509145.1 Muribaculaceae bacterium
ACCATATAATCCTTGTTGGCTTTCGGGAAATATTTCTCCACATAGAGCTGCCCGATGGCTTCGCCGAACATCGAATTCACCATCCCGAGCGCCTTCTCCCAACGTGGCGTGCGCCTTTTGGCGCCGCTCATCACCTGGCCAAACATTCTGAAGTTCAGCTTCTCAAACTTCTCGCCAAGGAGCCCTGAGGCATCTGATACCACATCATAAATGAAATAATCTTTTATCTCCCTGGGGGTCAAGGTCTTGATATATTCATTTAAAAAGTCGAAAAACGCCGGATTGGTGATGTTCACTTTCTCGGGGTTCACTTTCAGCTCCTTGAAATATAGGTCCCAGTCAAGAAATGTGTAGCGTTTTTTCAATTCATCTACGCTGAATACGTTGTAGCGCAGAGTGGGGTCGCGGCGTTCCTCACGGGTATGCTTATGCGAGGCAAACTCGCGCTCCATCTTCTCAACGGTCTTCCTGATGCGTTCACTTTCTGATGTCGAATACCCCACAAGCCGCATTATCTTCTCAATGTAGTTGCGGTATTCCTCGAGAATCTCGCGGTTTTTCTCGTTATCTTCCAGATAATAATCCCTGTCGCCGAGAGTGAGGCCTACTTCCGTGAGTCCGAAGATATGCGCGTTGGAATCTGCGGCATCCACCGTCACACCTGCTCCGAAGAAAACATCTGAGTAGCCGTGGTGAAGCTTGCTGATCAGTCGGGACAGGTTACGTAATTTATCCTTTTCCAACTTCTCCACAAGCGGAAGAATAGGGGAGGCGCCCTCACGTTTCAGTCTTTCCTTATCCAACACCTGGTTATAAATCACGTTGATCTTATTCGCTATGGTGCCTCTCTTGTGGGCATCGGGATTCTCACCCAAGGTCTTGACAAGCTCCTTCAGTTGCTTGGAAGCCTTGTCGCGGATAAAGTCAAACATCCCGTAGCGGGAGTGGTGCTCCTTCATGGGATGGCGCTCAATCCAACCTCCGCAGGAATAGAGATAGAAATCGTCGCGCAGGTTGGCTGCGGTGTCCAAATTTCTTTTATTTATACCTTTTTTCATATCTTCTTTCAGATTATATTTTTTAACCGATCTATATGATTTTATTGCTCATTGAGCTCTTCTTTCTTCATTTCCAACTCTTCCCATAGCTCCTCCTTGGCCGTCAGGGCTTTCTTCCGCTCCTCATATCGGCCCAGAATCTCTGCCGAGCAGTCTCCCTGCGCGATCTGAGCCTCTATATCCTCCAACTCTTTTTCGAGTCGTGAGATCTCGTCTTCCACGGCCTGAATTTTCTTCTCCAGGCGCTTCCGCTCTTTCTCGTCTTCTTTCGACTTCAGATAACTCTCTTTCTTTGAAAGCGATACGGCCGGTTTGGCAGCTTCGGGACTCTCTTTTTTATCTACAATTTGAGTGCCAACGGCGGCTTCTTCATCCTTCTTTCTCAGATATTCATATATCCCGCCGAGGTGCAGCTTTACCCGATGGTGGCCGAACTCGTATACATTCTCCACCAATCCGTCGAGGAAATCCCTGTCGTGGCTGACTATCACGAGGGTTCCGTCATAACTTTTCAGCGCGTCTTTCAGTATCTCTTTGGT
>JAFLTX010000045.1 GCA_022509145.1 Muribaculaceae bacterium
TGCCGAGCGTGTAAAGAAGGCCGTTGATGAAAATCCATTTCCGGTTTTCCATCTCTTTGCCGATATATCCGATAGCGGCGATATTGGTAGCCAACGGACATGGCGAAATGGCCGTTATCAATCCGAGCAAGAACGCCGTCAGAGCCGGTGCGGTGCTCGAGTCGAGCATATTCTGTAACCAATCGAAATCCATAATTAATGATTCAACTGATATTTGCAACTATCAATCGTTCAGGTAATTGGTTATATGTTTTTTAACTTCTGCTTTAAATGTCTCTGGGTCTTTAGCAGCGGTACTCATCCCCATCCTTGTCAGGTCGTTTCTCTCTTCTTTGCCGTCTTTCCAATTGTTTAGAAACAGTGATGACCAAGTCACGCCGTAATTGTCGGCCACCCGTTCTCCCTCCTCGGTGGTGATGTCTATGGTTTTGAAAATTATTTTTCCGTCTTTTACTTCTTGTTTGAATTCGTCATCAAGCAATTCAGCCACACCTTTCTCCATGGCATAGCAATTTCGGCAACGCATGTCGCCGTGAAAATAGAGTATCTCCACGCAAGTCTTGTCTGGATCGGCGGCGATTTCAGTTTTTTCACTCCCGGCACACGACACCAGGAAAAGAAGCATGGTAATGATGGTAAGAACTGAGTTTCTCATTTTATCAGTGTTTAAATTGAAATAATCTTAGATATTTGGGAGATCGATCGTTCAGCCGCAACAGCCTCCCCTCTTTTCATCTTTGCAACACTCGTCAAATAGAGCCGTGAAAAGAGCCTTCGCCTCTTTCCAAGTTTCGCAGTTGAGGCAATATCTAACCTTGGGAGGCTCGATGGTCCCTTGAATTAGACCGGCTTCCTTCAGTTCGCTGAGATGTTGCGAGACTGTCGGCTTTGAAACAGACAACACTTCGTGGATCTCGCCGAAGAAACATTCATCTCTTTTGGCAAGGAATTCGAGTATGGCTACCCTCGTGGGATGTCCCATCGCTTTCGCCAATCGCGCAAGTCGCTCTTGCTCAGCCGTTATAACTAATTTTGACATTCTTTCTCTTTGTTTGTTGTTCGTAAAATTACTAACATTTTTTGAAAAAAACAAAAATTTTTTAAAGAATTCTATGATGAGCAGTTTGGAGTTAAGTTTTGTTGGAAATTGAACAAATTGCCGAATTTTTTCATTTTAATTATATAGAAACCATTTTATTTGGTGTTTCTTTTTCGTTACCACCATAACTATACAAGGCATGCCTATAAAGAAGATTGTAGACGGTTGCACAGCTGCCACCTATGTGGCATATGCATTTAGTGAAGTAGCCACTATTTATCCCATTACGCCTATAGCATCGATGGGCGAAACAGCGGATAAATGGAATGTGGCGGGAGTTAAAAATCTGCTCGGCAGCCCGATGCAGGTGCGTGAAATGGAATCTGAACTCGGAGCGGCCGGGGCCACTCACGGGGCTTTGGCGGCCGGAGCTTTGGCTACTACATTCACTGCATCTCAGGGTCTGATGTTGATGATACCGAATATGTATAAAATCTCCGGCGAACTTCTGCCGGGTGTGTTTCATGTCGGCTGCCGGTCGCTTGCCACACAGGCACTGAGCATTTTTGGCGATCATCAGGACGTGATGGCATGCCGCGCCACAGGTTTTGCAATGCTGGCTTCGGCTTCAGTCCAGGAAACTCATGATTTGGCTATTGTTGCACACCTTGCAGCGATTGAGGGTTCTTTACCCATATTGCATTTTTTTGACGGTTGGCGCACGTCTAACGAAATGTCGACAATCGAAATGCTGTCGTACAACGAGATGTTGCCGCTCGTTCCCCACGACAAAATCAAAGAGTTCAGACAACGGGCAATGAATCCGGAACATCCCAACCTGCGCGGGTCAGCACAGAATTCCGATGTCTATTTCCAGAATCGAGAAGCTCCCAACCGCTATTACAATGCGTTTCCCTCCATTGTGCAGGCACAGATGGACAAAGTCGCTCCCCTTCTCGGGCGCCACTATCATCTTTTCGATTATTATGGCGCGACCGATGCCGACAGAGTCATCATAACCATGGGGTCAAGTTGTGACGTGGTAGCCGAAACCGTGGATTATCTCAATGCAAACGGCGTAAAGGTTGGGCTTGTCAAGGTCAGGCTTTACCGCCCGTTCTCGGCCGAACATCTGTTGGCAGCCATTCCTGAAAGCGTCAAGGCGATTGCTGTTCTCGACCGCACCAAAGAACCAGGCAGCGAAGGCGAACCTCTTTATGTCGATGTAGCTACGGCACTTTTTAAAGCCCGCAGACGAGTAACATTAGTCGGAGGAAGATATGGCCTGAGCAGCAAAGAGTTCGACCCTTCCATGGTCGCCCGGATATATGAAGAGCTCTCAAAGTCAAATCCGAAAGACGGTTTCACTATCGGTATTGACGACGATGTCACCAACACTTCGCTTGATGTAACAGAGCATCTCTATACATTGCCTCCGAAGATTTCGCAAGCCGTCTTCTACGGCATGGGGTCTGACGGGACTGTCGGGGCCACAAAGATGGGTGCAAAGATAATAGGAGATGCTGAAAATCTGTTCGCGCAGGCCTACTTCCATTATTCAGCGAAGAAATCAGGAGGATATACAATATCCGAGCTTCGTGTCGGTCCGTCACAGATACACTCGGCCTACGGTATTGAAGATGCCGACATCGTGGTTTGCAACAAAGACACCTACGTCAATCGTTTCGATATTGTCAAGAACTTAAAGGAAGGAGGTATCCTTCTCCTAAATTCTTCTTGGACCGAAGACCAGATGGCTGCCGAGTTGCCGGCAGCGTTACGGCGCAAGATTGCAGCCAAGAAACTTCGGCTCTATAATCTCGACGCTTTCAATATTGCAGCCGACCTTAAACTGGGTGTGCGTATCAACACCATAATGCTGACGGCCTACTTGAAACTTGCCCCGGTGGTTCCTTTCGAGGAAGCTTACAAACAACTGACAACACTGATCAGTGAGGCCTACGCTCACGAAGGCGACGCAGTGGTCAACACAAATCTTGCCGCGATTGACAAAGCCGTAGAAGCTATCGTTGAGATAAATTATCCCGATTCATGGCTCGAAGCGGCCGAGGTTCCTCAATCTTCCGAGAAAGTCCCTGAATATATATCCAAGATAGCAAGGCCCTGTATGGATTTGAAGGGCGACAGTCTGCCTGTTTCGGTTTTCTCTCCCGACGGCACGATGCCGATGGGCACGACCGCATTTGAGAAAAGAAAAATAGCGCTGAACGTGCCTCAATGGGATGTTGACAAATGTGTTGAATGCACGCTCTGTTCTTTGGTATGCGCCCACGCATCGATCAGACCGGTGCTAATGAACGAACAGGAAAAATCCGCAGCACCGGCCGATTTGATTTCTAAAGCTGCCGAGGAAGCCGCATTGAAGGGGTTGCAATACCGTATCCAGGTTTATCCGGAAGATTGTACCGGATGCAGTTCGTGTGCTGTAATATGTCCCGGCCACGCTCTCTCTATGCAACCCATAGAAACACAATTAGACGAGCAGAAAAAGCTGCTGGCTTACGTTCAGCAAAACATCTCGATAAAAGACGGTCTGCAACCTCGCAACACCATCGACGGCTCGCAATTCTACGAACCGATGCTGCAATTCTCCGGAGCATGTGCCGGTTGCGGTGAAACCCCGTATGTCAAACTTTTGACACAACTAATGGGCGAACGTATGCTCATAGCCAACGCAACAGGTTGCAGCTCTATTTGGGGAGCAAACTTCCCCAGTAACGCATACTGTACCAACCGACACGGCGAAGGACCAGCCTGGGGCAACTCGCTTTTCGAGGACAATGCCGAATATGGGTTCGGAATGGCTGTTGCAATCGCGCATCGTCGCGAAAGAATAGTAAATGTAGCGCAGAGTATGGTAGATTTAGAAACCACTCCTCAAGAATTGAAGACCGCTCTGCAAAACTGGCTCGACGTTAAGGACGACAAAGAGAAGTCTGCCGCAGCGGGCAATACAGCGGTCGCAGTCCTCAAAAATTATCCCGATATTGACGGAGCGCAAGAGCTGATAGATGGCGCCGACCTCTTTGCAAAGAAAAGTATTTGGATTATCGGTGGCGACGGGTGGGCTTACGACATTGGCTTCGGTGGTCTGGACCATGTGCTGGCCCAGAATGTAGATGTCAACATTCTTGTGATGGATACCGAATGTTATTCTAATACCGGAGGCCAAACCTCTAAGGCAACCCCTCTTGGCGCCGTGATGAAATATTCTTCTGACGGGAAACGAACGTTCAAGAAAGACCTCGGTCGTATGATGATGACTTATGGGAATGTTTACGTGGCCTCGGTGGCACTCGGCGCGCATTATAAACAAACCCTGGATGCCTTCCTGGAGGCTGACGCATATCCGGGGCCATCGATTGTCATTGCATATTGCCCCTGCATTGAACACGGCATTCGTGTAGCAGATGGAGTCGCCGGAATGTCGCACAGTATTGTGGAAGAGAAAAATGCAGTTTTGGCAGGTTATTGGCAGCTATATCGCTTTAACCCCGACGCACCTGAAGGTACCCCGCAGCTGACAGTCGATTATGCCAAACCCGACGGTTCGATGCCAGGTTTTCTTGACGGTCAAAACCGTTATGCGGTCCTCGAGACGAACGATCCTAAAGAAGCCGCTATCCTGCGACCCGAACTCGAGACGCGTTGCGACGATCTTTTCGACCTGCTGACATACCAGTCATCCTCCCCGCGTTTATAATTTGGTGCAGCCTGCCAGGAAACTGGTTATATCCTTCCTTATGCTGCCTATGTTGATGCTCCAGCCCCTGGCTATTCAAAATTGACGCTGGTAGTTGCGTTGGGCGTCAACTGGCCCATCTTCTGGCCGAACTGGAATGTCTTTGGGTCTACGCTGAATATCTCGCCGTCGGCGTTGATATAGACGTAATGCCCCTTCCCGTCGGTAAGAAATACGTTTCTCACATTCTTCACCTTTATCGGAAACGCAGGAACAGTGATCAGATGATTGTTGCCGTCAAGGTAATAGTCGTCGGCCATCACCAATTCTTTCCCCGTTGTCGTGGCATTCTCATATAGGTTGAATACCTTCTCGCCGTTTTCGTCGCTCCCATAGAGGTCAAACAGCTCTTCGGCCATCTGCTGGTTGCTCCCCGCTTTCACCACTTCGTCAAGGGTGTTGTCGGAATATAGCCCGGCGTGCGAATAATGCGGAGTGTCTTCCGGATCGTGGGTACTCCAGGGAAGTATGGTTATCATCATACCACCGCCCCCTCCGGGGTAGAGGATAATCTTTAGAGCCATCATCTCGCCGGCGTGCAGCACGGTGTCGTCGCCTCCGTCAGCGTTGTCCCAGTTCATCTGCGAGCGGTCGAACACCACGTCTTCAAAGGTGCCGTTATACTCTTTCATTTCGGCAAATTCATTCTCCGTGTTGAGCAGCGAGATGCTGAAAGAGAGATCTCTGAAATCAACCTCCGGGCATATCCACGCATAGTCGTTCATCCCCGCCTCGTTGCCGATATAGAATGTCATCTCGTCGTCTTCCCTATGAATCGGAATCACAGTAGGCCATTCATCGAGATTGTTGGGGTTGTCGGCAGCGGCTCCGGCCATCGACGGGTCGGGATAGAAGGTGGCCGTTGTCGGTAGCCCGTATATAGTCATATTGGCTTTCAGGTGTTCCTGCACCGAACCGTTCCAGATCAAAATCAGTTCATCCACAAATATCTTGGACACCAGGTGTCGAAATTTCAGCGGCACATAAGTCCCGTCTTCGATATAAGACACTTCCCCGCTTTTGGTGCCGATGAATTTTTCATAAACGGCATTGTTCTTTACGGTTCCGAATTCATCTTCCGACGAGTTTTTAAAGCTGATTTCCACGCCGTCGGTCAAAGCCTTCTGATATTCTGCGCTTCCGGGTGTTGCAAAGGGATTCTGCTGGCTGTACCCGTTGGCATTTGTGGCAGGAAATGTCCAACCTGTAAAGGTATGGTCCCCTCGCATCGACATCCATCCAAGTGCGGTCGACTGGCTGATCGGGTCAAGCTTCCCTTCGTATGTCGAAGCCGGAATATAGGCGCCGTATTTCGTTACGGGAGAGCCTTCAATCTCCGTGTCGAGTTTGATGTAAAAGTCGGTGTCATAATCCTTATATGTCACATATTGCAACGTGTTGTCGTCAGGTGTACGGGTTCCGAAGGTCGGTTTTATTCCGCGCGTCTCCGAAACGGTCGCCATAAAACTGACTCTCCCGTCGTTCTGAAAGTCGGCGTCTTCCATTATGCTCTCGCAACTGGTCGCCGCGAGCAAAAGCACAAGAGAAAGCAGAGATAAATATCTATTTTTCATATGTTTAATCTACCAAAGTATAACTGCCGATTGAAGCTGAGATGCCGGAATTGTTGGTAAGGCGCCACGTCCATTGCTGCCCCGTAACGCCGAACCCTGCGAAAGTGCCGGCATACCAATTGGCCACCGCGCTTTCCCCGGGATATCTCAAAGCCCGAAGGTTGAGCGTGATCTCCTCTACCGTGAAAGGTGTGTAAATTCTGCCGAAACAACCGCCCGTGCAATTGATGATATCAGGGCTGTTGGCCTTTGAATTGTCAAGCATCTGAGCCACTATCATACAGTCGGTTACGGCGATTCCTTTCCCGTCTTCCGGCAATACGGAAGCTCCGGCGATGCCGCCTATGTACGAGCCGCTGTCCAGGTCGAAATATGGATAAATCTGACCGGCTGCCGCCCTCCCCGACACGTTGGTTCCGACGATGGTCGCCGTTTTTTTGGAAGAGGTGGTTATCTCGCCCGTTACAAGCCCGATGAACGATTTCGTGCAAACACTCGCCGAGCAATCCACGTCTATAAACGGAATTCCTATCGTACCCACATAACCGGCATTGTAGCCAACTACACCGCCTACGTAGTATGCCCCGAGTTGGCTGGTGCACTGGTTCACTACCTTCACCGACTGCAGGCCGTCACCCTCCGACAAAGACCCGATATCGTTGACGGTACCGGAATCCGTATTCTGCCCTACTATCCCGCCGGCGTTAAGCGTACAGTCGGAGTTCCCGTTGGTGTCTTTGGCCGAGGTCTTCACGGTGAGGAGCATCGTGCCGGCAAGTCTCACATTGTCGATGGTGCCGGTGTTTGATCCGGTTATCAACCCTACGTTTTCAGTGTCTTGGTTCGACTCGTTGTCGCCGTCATTCTCAGTTACCACTGAAGCCGTCAGCTCAACATCGGTCATCCTTATCTTGTTGATTCTGCCGTTGTTAACCCTACATAAAGCACCTTGTCGGCTGAAATCCTGCACCCCGTGGCCGCTGATGTTGGCATACTGGTTTAGCTCTACGTTATAAGCCTTCACGGTATTGATTCCGAGGTTGGTGATTGTGCCGTTGTTTGTGTTGAAGAGGGGGCAACCCAAGTTGTGGAAGGTGTGGTTGTCACCGTCAAATATCACGTTGGCAGGAACGTTGGGAAGGTTGTTGTTGGAAAGATAGAGATAATCAACAAACTCAAAATCAATATTGTAGTTGAGAGTCAGCGTATTCCCGGATTTCGTTATGATGTTCTTTCCGTTCTCGGTATAGCTCTGGTTGCCGGCTATCGCCTTCAGCATCTCGTCTACGTTTACCGTTATCTCCTCGTCGTCTGGCCACGGCTTGTCGGGATTGGTCGAGGGAGACTCAATCACTATGCCGGTTGAAGACGTGGTGTTCAAAGAATAGGCAACCCCGGCATTGAGCATCGGCGGCGTATTGTTGTCCATATCGGGAAGCGGCACGTACTGATAATTCAGGAAGGGAGAGGTGGTTGTTCCTGTGGGATAAGATACCGTGAACTCCTTGTAATAACCCGGCTCGAGGAAGAAGCTGACGTTTCCCACGTTCGGATTGTCGGTGTGCTTCACCGTGGTTCTGGTGATGGTGGCCGGGTCAAGAGTCACCGGCTCCGTACAGAATGCGAATTCCAGCTCGTTGTTCTCTTTGAGCTGAAGATAGAAAGCGTTGTGGAACGGAATAGCGTCGGTGGATGCCGCGCTCGCGGTTATCGACTTGGCGCTGAATATAAAGCTGTCGTAAGCCGGAGTGAGGTTCTGGAGCGTGAGATAGGTGCAGAGATGGCTGAATCGCATATTCACCGCGTTCCCGTAGCGGTTCACGCTTGAGTATGCATATAGCGGATCCGATGTGACGGTTACGTCCTGCAGCAACGAGATGTTCCGGTTGTTGTCGGTAATAAGACCGGCGTTAGAGATGTTGAGCGTAGGTATATGATACGCGGTAAATTCACCCGATACGGCTGTGGGAGGCCAGGTCAGCATCGAGTTGGTAACCGACGTCCATTTGTTGGTCGACGAGTTATAGGCCAGTGCGCCGTATCTGATTACGGTACTGTTGTCTTGAAGGGTGAATTTCCCGGAAATATGTATCACGTCGCCGTTTTCAAACGAGGTCTTCGCCCCTGTAAGCGAGCGCGTGAGGGGCGCCGGCAAATCAAACACGAAGTTTATCTCTTCTCCGCCGTTTGCGCCGTCTCCCCACGGGTCGATATCATCGTTGCAGGACACCGCAACGGTTCCCATCAGTAGTGCGAATATATATAATAACTGTTTGATTTTCATTCTCTGTTTACTATTGAAAAGACTACGGTGGAATTGTTGTTGTTGAAGGCGTCGGTGGTGCTTGAACTACCCACAAGATACCCGAAAGCAGCGTTCGATTGCGTTCCGATCACCACTCCAGAAGCCCTTGAATTCGAGATGGAGCCTCCGTTCATCCTTCCCACGAACATCCCGGCAGGAGCCTGCACGCTCAGATACCCCTGGTTCACCGTGCAGTTCTCTATCCCGCCTCCTGTCATCGTGTTGGCCAAAACTCCGGCCGGGCTTGCTGTCGCAGCCGGCGTTTCGTCTATAAGATACGGGCTCTCCACTGTTAGATTAAGCAGGGAATCGTATCTCTCGGCCATTGAATCCACAAGCGGTCTTGTGAGCCCTGAGAGGGTTGCTGGAGTGGTCCCGGGTGAGGACTTCCCGTCGATTACGTCCTGCAATTTCGGTATCACAGGTTCGTCGGTATAATAGCTTAGATCAAGATTGTCAAGTATATAGAAGTGCCAGTAAGAACCGTCTTTCGTATTGATTTTGTCGCCGTACTGAAGCAATATTTCGTCTTTCGAGGTCGGACGCCCGCTGGCCACGTATGAATTGTAAGCCGAGATGAAGTCCTCCAGGTTATATTGGGTGATTCCTCGCGTGCGCGCGTTCGTTATATCTCCGTTCCCCCACTCTTCTATCGAGAATGGGAAGACGGTAGGCACAAGCTCGGTCATCGATATCTGCATCGGGTAGCGCCACGTGCGGTCAAGGTAATTACCTTTCTGATGATGCACGTATCCCGTCGCTCCGCTCAGGTATAGGTCTTTGATTGTCTGCAGGTTCCCGTCGTTGTCATAGAGCTGGATGTATTCCACTTTGCTGCGGTTTGTGCTGGTGTTGGAGCCTTGGGTCGGAAGGAGTACATACCAAGCCGGATAACCCTCGGGGTTGGTCTGCGTGGCGCCGTAGTTGCCGCCCTTCCATGCTTCCCATAATGTGGCGTCTAAACTTGTTTCCGTAGAACCGGTCGGCACATACCCCGCCTGGCTGGTCAGTTTCACGTTGCATTTCCACGGATTGGTGGGATTCTCCACTATCACGTGGGTGTAACCGGCATTAAGTTTCACAACGATTTTATACGGGTCGTCTGTGCTTCCAGCCGGCACTTTCGGATTGTCGAACCCGCTTCCGCGCATTATTATCAATTCGCTGAAACTGTGCACCAAAGAGCCATATATCAGTCCGTTGCCGAGATTGCTCAAATCCACCTCTTCCGACACTATGAAATCTATGCAGCGATAAGGTCCGTCGGGGTATGAAGCGTTGGAAAAAGGCTCTGTTTTGGTCCTGAGTTCCAGACCGAGACCGTCAGCCTTCAGTGTGGGCATCTGGTCGGTATACGGGAAATAGAAGAACACGTTTCCGTCTTTTATCGTGGTCGGATTGAAGGTAGAGCCGTCGGCCATCCCGAACGACGACGACTTCTCTCCCCCGCTCCCTTCTACCTGTGTGTAAACCAGCGCTTCGTTCTGAAGATAACCGTTGGTTGTCGATGCATAAAACCCCACTTCATCGCCGCTGGTAAAGCCCCGGTACGACCATTGGTCCTGCACGTTCTGTGACCGGTCGGCATCGGTGGTGGCCCGAGTCTCGCCGTAGCCGGTGTAAGGGTCCAACGTGAGTTTCACTCTCAGCCCGGATGCTGTCCCGTCGGGGTTTCCAGGCTCATCTTCCTGTGCGCATCCCCCCAACAGCATACACACGCAGAATATTCCGCCGGCTCCCCATTTTATAGTATCTTTTATCTTTCTCAATATCATTCTCTTTGTTGGTCAGTTGTTTCTCTTCCGATATGCTGTTCTCTTCTTTTGCCGTATCAATAGTCGTGGCCTGCAGTCAGCAACCGTGTGAATTCGGCGTCTTTGTTTACAGTTGCGAGGGTGCTTCCGTCGTCGCCCAAGATGGTCATCGAGTGGGAGTTGAGTTGGAAGCTCACTCCGTATTCCTGGATTGTTTGCGGCATCTTCCCGTTGATACCGGAATGTCGCAATTTGAGGTTGTTGAAGATGTTGAAGGTCCACTTCCCGTTCTCCACAGAGCCGTATCGCTCCAGCATCCTGGTGTTGTTCTCCTTATAGTAATCGATTATGTCAAGCAGCTGCTGTGAGCTGTAGATGCCCTGCTGCTGGCCCACAACCGTATAAGGACCCCAACTCACCCAGTCGTAAACCATCACGGGCATGAACATCAGCTCCGGTGGATTCTGCGACAGGTGCGTCCTCAGCTCCAGGATATGCTCCCTCAGGAACGAGAGGTCGAGCGCATAGTTTGTCCCCTCCGGGTAGTTGGTAAACATCGCCTTCGGTATCTTACCGTAGAATTCGAGCACGGGCTTGGCAGCAGCCCCCTCAATGGAAGGATTCGGGAAGCGCACCACCAGCTCAGGCCAGTTCTCTTCCGAAGGAATTTGCGGCGGGAGCACGAACTCCGAGGTTATATACACCGTTTCTTCGGGATTAGTGGCGTCGTTCTCTTTCCATTCTATCTCTTCGCCCCACGGCGCCGACGGTGACCCTAACGTATTGACAAGCACCAGCTTCTCGTCCGCTTCTTTGTTTTCTGCCAAGGTGACGTCGCCCGTTGTTCTGCTGAACGAGGCCGGATATAGTTGCAGATTCGTGATATATACTTCAGCTTTCGAGAGGTCGTAGAGGTCTACAAGATTGCCGTCTATGGAATTGTCCACGCTGATTTTCACCCTCACGCCTGCCATTGTGTGATGAAGGTCGAAGTCGTAGAGGTTGGAGTTGTTATGCTTCTGCACCGACCCCCAGAGGAAATCTTTCTCGGGCACGAGCAGCCCGGCTCTGTACGGATTGTCGTTCTGATTGAATTTTACCAGGGTGTCGTTGGCCGTTCGGCTTTCGGTCGGGTCCACATTGTCAAGAAACATCCTGTTGGGGGTGTTTCCGATAAGCGAGTTGGTCAGCTCCTGGCCCGCTTCGGTTCCTTCAGTGCGCGTGTAGCTTCTTCCGTAAGCGGGATAATATGTGGCTTGGCTGAAGTCTGCAGTCAGTCTGCTGTATGCCGGTTTGTCGGCTTTGCTATCCGTGGTCGGATAGGTCAGGTAGAATATACCTTCTTCCACGTTACCGTCGGCATCGGTTGAATACCCTCCGCGCGTCGCCAGCATCTCGGCCCGCGTTCCGCCGATCAGTATCGCGTCGGTATTGGGGGCGGTCATCCCGTCGTCGCCGTTCTCGATGCAGGATGCAAAACCAGCCGACATCAGCAGCGCAACGGTCAGAAGTTTTATATAGCGTCTCATCTTAATCTTCTTCGCGTTCTACAATAGTCATCTCGGTATAGGTCTCTTTCCAAGGTATCACCTTGGCGCTCACCATCACTGTCTCATTACCCCTGCGCGGCACGTAGAGCGTAAGGTGCTGATACGTGCCCTGGGTGTTGAATCCCAAATCTTTGTCGCCGCCTGTATACTGCCCGGCTCCTTTGTTGTTTCCGTAGAAGAAATACGGGATATAGGTGCCTTCCACCGACGCCGGATAGTCGTAAATCGAGCCAGGGAGTTTGTACAGTTCGCCGCTCGAGCCGGGTGTGAGCAATCTCATGCTCAGCATCGCGTTCGACGAAGACGATGTCAGGGCGTTTTGCGCCACATAGTAACAGATAAACTCGTATCGACGCACAAGGTCGTACTCCTGGTGGTTCTTGTTGTCGTAAGCGGGATAAAACTCCCTCACGTTGTCGAGCCTCATTACGGGATGCTCGGCGTAAGGGTCGTCCATGTCATATTTCAGCAGATACATGCAGGTGTTGGAGCTTCCCGATATCGGCGAGATGAGCGGCGCGTCGTTGTCCGAGCTTCGGCTTGCCCTCCAGTTGATATTGAAGGAATTACCCATCCCGTAGGTGCTGGCGCCGAGCTGCCTGTTGGCCCAAGCAGGAACACCTGTCCATATCCCCGGCAGGTTCTCGTTCTGGCTGTTCCCGGCCAACCAGTTGTTTTTAAATACGTTGGGTCCGAATCCGGAGTAGCCGGGCTTGTCGGGGTCGGGTTCTTCCACCGGCACCAACAACGTAACGTGCAGCAGGTTGAAGAGCGGATATAGTCTGAAGCGCATTCTGGTGTAGAGCGACGATGTGGCGTGGTAGGCTCCGAAGAGTCCGTAGCGGGTCCCCAACTCGTAGGCGGAGTGTTTGGTGCCGTTGTCGCCGGCATAGTTCAACCATGTCATGGTCCTGAAGTTGGGGGTGCGGTTGTTCGCCTGAAACAGAGCGTAAAACGAGAATGAGTTGCCGATCGAGCCCAACCCTTTGATCTTGCTCCAGTTCATGGGCGTAGTTTCGTTTTTCTTGTTTACGTAGGGTATGAAATTGAACCCTTCGTTCCAGTTGGCAGCGTCCTCCGGTTCCTGGTATTGGTAGATGTATAGGTTGGCGATGTTCGATTCTTTCGTGTACTTGTCGCCCGACTCGTTCTCAGAGCTGTTGATGTTCTCCAGCACGGGATTGGCAGTGGTTCCCATCTGCGAGATAAAGAGGATGTCGCCGTCGTTGAAATGGTCTACTATATACGGCTTCTCCTCCCTCTCACCTACGTTGTCGGCAAAACGGGCATACTCGTCGTCGATGTTCCAGGCTGTCGTCCTGGTGGTGAACCCCACATAAACGTCGGTGCTCTCGGTGTATTGGTCGGCGTCAAAATCGGTGTCTTGTAGGACGAGCTCTTCGCGACATCCTCCAAGCATCAGGTACAGCGCCGAAATATATATGAATTTTCTCATCTCTGTCGATCAGTTTCTTTTATTATTTCCTGTAATCTCCCACAAACCCCTGCGCCGCTTTCCTTATCCACGTCATCAGCTCGGCATATACGCCTTCTACCATCGGCTCGCCTTCGCCCATCGTCACGTTGATAACCACGTGGGTGTTTCTGAACAAGGCGCCGAGGTTCTCAATTGCTATGGGTGAGCCGCTGTCGTCGCTCTCGAAGGTAAATTCCGATTTCGTTTTGGTGTCTTTAAGCTTGAAATTGATGCCGTACCATTGCGTCGATGCTCCGTTTGCGGTTGCCGTGTTCTTGCTCTCCGGCAGATAGAACGGCCCTAAATCAAGCTTAGCGGGCACAATCTCTTTGTCGGCGTTCTGCGTGGCTGCAGGTATCGTGGCCACCGACGGGGTAGCGTTCGGCGGGAAGACTACGGGTGTCTTTGCCGAACCGCCGGGGATACCGTATTGCGATATCCAGCCGTATGTGTTGTTGAACGAATTGTTCTGGTCGGCGCTCCCGATGTTCTCCCACGATTTCCTTGCCGTCACGGCCAACCAGTCGGGCCAATAGATCGGCGTGGTCTGCTCGGGCAACGTTTTCATCCTGTCGCCTGTCTCCACTTTGGCAAGAAGGTAGTTGAGGTTGTCAAACTGCGTTACTTTCAGGTCGGAAAGCTCCACGGTGCTGGTGCGGCTGCTGGTGAAGTGGAATTCAAATTTGGTGGCTACCGGCACCAGATACATCTGCGCATCGAGCCCTATTATATTCCCTTCAACATCCTCATAGGCCGTCTTCTCGGTTATCTCGCTCTCCGCGTAGCAAACGGAGTAAGGGAGGTAGATATCTCCTTTCGGTGCCCAGAGGTCCTGCGCACTCGGGTCGGACGTGATTATATCGTATGTCGGCGCAAAATAGAGGTTTGTAAGCAATGTTTCGAGGGTCTCTCTGTTGCGGGTGTCTTCCTGTGTCGGGCTTCCGTAGTTCGTTACTCCCTGAAAGATCTCGCTGTCGAGCATTTCTGTGATCGATGCTGTTGAGACGCCGGCCGGAATCTTCGTTCCAGAGGGAAACTGCGGCGTGCCTATACTCTCCTCGTTTGCTATGAAATAATATCTCTTCTCGCCCTGAAGATACTCTTTCTCAATTTTATAAGTGAATGAAGATACGTCCATAGCTGTCTCAAAAGTCGCCAGCTCGTTTACCTGTATAAGATTGTCCGTTGCGATGATCACGCGCAGAGATTTGATTTTCTCCACCACGTTCGATGCCGTCGGAGTCGTGGAATATGGGGAGACAGTATTTACTCGTATCACGAGTGCGGGAGTGTCAGAATGACCCGCCTCCGAAAGACAATCATCTTTCTCGTAGACGCACGATGTCAGCACGAGCACCAGTATCCACAGCCAGGATATTGCCGCACCTCCCCTTCTTCTATGTTGGAATTTCATAACTTCTTCTCATCTACTGTTTCTGCCGGCCCTTCGATTAAATGTTGGTTATCCCGAAGACCGTTTTCTCGAGCCCCAAAGACTCAATTTGTTGGTTAAGGCCTATTTGTATATGTTGGTTTAGGCCCATAATAAAGACAAATTAAATAAAATTCCACCACACCGCCAAACAATCTCCCAAACTCAGCAATATTCACCGCAAACTCCCCCTCCCGCCGAAACTTTTCCTGCCCATCCTCCCTGTCTTGTCCTGAAATAGGTTTACAGAAAAAAGGTTAAAAATGTAAACT
>JAFLTX010000046.1 GCA_022509145.1 Muribaculaceae bacterium
GCCGCGAGTGGGACTCGAACCCACGACCTTTTCGTTACGAATGAAATGCTCTACCGACTGAGCTATTGCGGCTGATTAAGGCTCGAAACCTTATTTCCGGTGCAAAATTAATAAAAATTTCTTTATGCAAAAAATTTTTAATTCCTTTTGATTGCCAATTTTCCGGGTAGTTTCCGACAAATTGACTGAAGGGGAGGAGGTAGAAGAAAGCAGATTGGTCTTTCGGCATCGAGCTGCCAGAAAAACCAATCTGCCGGAACTTATCTATTGTCTGACGCGTCAGAAGGATACGGAGAGGTAGATGCGGGTGTTGGCGAAACGGCGTTTGATCTTGCCGAGGCCGCTGTCGCCGAAGAAGCTGTCGTTTTCACCCAGGATATTAAGCTGCTTGAAGTTGCCGCTGCCCCAATGGCCTTCGATACCGATACCGATGAATTTCCACATTATGTTGCCGCCAAACTGGAACATATTGCAATACGAATATGAAATCTCGGTGTCGGAGCTGTCGGCCACGATATACATACCGAATGTCGGCTGATAGTGGAAATAGAGCTGAGCCTTGAGGTATTTTGCAGCGTTGTTGAAGTTGCTGAAAGGAGCTATCTGAACGTTCGGGCCCACGCCGAAAGCGCCTATCATGACGTTCCATCTGCCGATGTCGAGTGAGAATTCATCCTCGTACAGATCATCGCTGAGGTCAACATCCCAGAAATGCGAGTTCTTATATTTGGCCATGGAGATGTCGACCCAGTTGATGTCGAAACCTACTTTGATCATCCCTGCCAGGGGTTTCTTGGGGAAGCGGTAGGTAGTTCCCTTTGTAACGGCGAAGCCGAAGGCTGCCTTCTGGGGATCTTCGAAGTCTGTCCCGGTCTGGGCTATCGAGTAGGAGATATGGGTGTAGCGGCCTTTACCCCAGATATCGTCGTAATAAGCTTGAGTCTTCACGTTTGTGCCGTAATCTTCGGCAGAAGCAACATCTTGAGCGAATGAAGCGGCTCCAGAAAGAAGAGCCACGGAAAGAATTGCAAAGAGCTTTTTCATAATCATTTACTGTATCTGAAGTTAAAGACCTGGCTATAACCCTCTACTACCTCCTGCACAGCCTGAATCCAGCCGGCATCGGTGAGCTGATATGCCCATTTACGACTGATATAAGATCCGTCATCTGCCATGCCGTTGTCTTCTACCCATGAAGCCGGCATGTAGGCCGGAGCCACTCCGAAGAGACCCGTAAGGCGGAAGGGGCCGATGTTGTCCCAGAAGGGAGTCCATTGAAGGTTCGGGTTGGGCGTGGTGCCGTATTTGATTGTTACCGTGCCGCTGTCGGTGGTATAGCTTGTCAGGTTGCCGTTGATGTCCCAATCGTATGAGAACACCACTTCGCCGTCGTCGATGTAGGAGATCAGATGGCCGAAGTTGTCATAACGGAGCACGAGCGGGCTGCTTTCCTGCGATATCACATTCCCGTCGACGTCATACTCGGTCTCGGTGATTGTGGCACCTGTGAGGTAGCCTGCATTGTTGAAAGTCCCGTCGGAGATCACCGTCCTGTATTCCATATACATCTCGTCGCTGTCCGCATCCATCGCATCTTTAGGAGCGCCTTCCTCAATCACCAATTCAAACGGCGCATAGCTGATGATATATCTGGCGTCATACTCGCGGTCGTTGATCTGCACCGGTCGCCCTTGCGAGTCATATTGGATGTCATAAAGAGTCATGGAGGAAGAGAGGATAGAGATCAGGCGCACGGATTCAGAATCTCCGTTGTTGGGCTCGCTGAGTGTGCACGCCGAAAAAGCGCCCGTCAAAGCAATGGCGGTAGACGCCATCAGCAATTTGGCCGAGAAACCTTTCTGAAAATTTTTGAACAACATAAGTTTTCTACATCTTGCCCCGCAGGCTCACCGGAGTGGGGCTTTCATTATCGGTTGGGAAGCGCATGAGCCTGCCACTGTAAGGGTGCGCCTCCATTAGTTAGTATTTCGTGTTATAGGGGTGGGTTTTTTAATGTGTTTTTCTTTAAAGATGGGGTCAGTCGAGCTTGAGCACGGCGAGGAAAGCCTTCTGGGGCACTTCCACGGTGCCGATCTGCTTCATTCGCTTCTTGCCGGCTTTCTGCTTCTCGAGGAGCTTGCGCTTTCGCGTGATGTCGCCACCGTAGCATTTTGCCGTAACGTCTTTACGCACCGCCTTGATGGTCTCGCGGGCGATGATTTTGGCGCCTATGGCCGCCTGGATAGCGATGTCGAACTGCTGGCGCGGAATCAGCTCCTTCAGCTTCTCGCACATCCGCCTTCCGAAGCGCATGGCGTTGTCGGCATGGGTGAGGGTGGAGAGGGCATCGACGCTTTCGCCGTTGAGCAGAATGTCGAGCTTCACCAGATTGGAGGGTCGGAACCCGTGAAGGTGATAATCGAACGAGGCGTATCCTTTGGAGATGGACTTCAGCTTGTCGTAGAAGTCGATCACAATCTCGCCCAGAGGCATATCGAATATCATCTCCATACGGTTGCCGGAGATGTAATCCTGCTTAACGAGCTCGCCGCGTTTCCCGAGGCAGAGCGTCATGATCGGGCCGATATAGTCGGTCTGGGTAATGATGGATGCCCGGATGTAAGGCTCTTCGATATGGTCTATCATCGTGGGCTCGGGGAGGCCTGAGGGGTTGTGCACCTCCATCACGTCGCCGCGCTTGGGATAGACGTTGTAAGAAACGTTCGGCACGGTGGTGATGACGTCCATGTTGAATTCACGGCTGAGCCTTTCCTGCACGATCTCCATGTGGAGCAATCCGAGGAAGCCGCAGCGGAAACCGAAGCCGAGAGCTGCCGAGGATTCGGGCTGGAACGTGAGCGACGCATCGTTGAGCTGCAGTTTTTCAAGAGATGCCCGAAGGTTTTCAAAGTCTTCCGCATCGATGGGATACACGCCGGCAAAGACCATAGGCTTCACCTCCTCGAAGCCGGAGATGGCTTCGGAGCAGGGGCGCTCCACGTGGGTGATGGTGTCGCCTACTCTCACCTCGCGAGACGACTTGATACCCGAGATGATGTAGCCTACATTACCTGCCGAAAGCTCCTTGCGGGGCGACATCTGCATCTTCAGCACACCGATCTCATCGGCGTGATACTCCTTACCCGTAGAGACAAATTTCACAAAATCGCCCGTGCGGATGGTGCCGTTGACTATTTTGTAGTATGCGATAATGCCGCGGAAGGGATTGAAGACGGAATCGAAAATGAGGGCCTGAAGCGGTGCTTCGGGGTCGCCTTTCGGCGCGGGAATGCGCTCTACGATGGCCTGGAGAATCTCATCCACACCCATGCCGGTTTTCCCGGAAGCGCGGATTATCTCGGAGCGGTCGCAGCCGAGAAGGTCTACGATCTGGTCTTCCACTTCCTCGGGCTTTGCGCTCTCGAGGTCGCACTTGTTGATCACCGGGATTATGTCGAGGTTGTTGTCGATGGCCATGTAGAGGTTTGAGATGGTCTGCGCCTGGATTCCTTGCGAGCCGTCTACGATGAGGAGGGCTCCCTCACAGGCGGCGATGGAGCGCGACACCTCGTAGGAGAAGTCTACGTGCCCCGGAGTGTCAATAAGGTTGAGCACATAGCGCGTTCCGTTTAATTCGTAATCCATCTGGATGGCGTGGCTCTTGATTGTTATGCCGCGTTCTTTCTCCAGTTCCATGTCGTCGAGCACCTGGGCTTCCATCTCTTTCTCAGAGACGGTGCCGGTGCGTTCGAGCAGGCGGTCGGCCAGGGTGGATTTCCCATGGTCGATATGAGCTATGATGCAGAAATTACGAATATTTTTCATCTAACCTTGGTGGTTCTTTTTTTAGAGCAGTTTGATAGAAATGTAACGTTTTGGATTGCGCTTGATGTCTACGATGAGAGAGTCTACAGAAGCAGCCACTGAGTTGAGGCGGTTGTAGAGCTCGGGGTCGTTCATCAGCAATCCGAGGGTTGAGTTTTGGTTTTTTAGCTGGCTTGAGAATGCCTCGAGATTTGCCACGGTGGCGTTGAGATTTTTCATAGTCTCCGAAAGAGGCATGTCGGCGAGCTGATGCGAGAGGATTGCGAGATTGCCGGAGATGGTGTCCACGCGGGTCATAACGTTGCCGAATGAGCCCACGATGCCGTTGGCGTTGTTCATCAGGGCCGGCACCTGCCTGTTCATCAGAGAGTTGAGACCTACGGAGGCGCCCATGATGTTGTCGCTGATGCCGGAGAGGTTCCCCATAGCCAGTCTGAGCGACGGGTCAGACACCACGGTGTTGAGGTTGAGCAGCAGCGAGTCTACGATGGTCAGGGTCTCGTTTACCTTGGGCATAAGGGAGTCGGAGAGGCCGTCGAGCAGGCCCCTTCCCTGACTGGTGGCCACTTCGCCGCCTACCGGGATGAGTTCGGGAGAAGTTCCCACGTCGATTTCAATGTAAGCCTCGCCCATGAGCGACGATGTGATGGTGGCGCGGGAGTCTACCGGGAGGTGAAGGTTTTTGTTGAGGGCAAGCACCACTTCGGTCTTGCCGGGCTTTTCGTAGTTGAAGTTGATTTCGCGCACCTGGCCCACCTTGAAGCCGTTAACTTTTACCGGCGCCGAGATATCGAGGCCGTCTACGTTGTCGTAGTAGGCCATATAGAAATTGGCGGGACGAAAGAGGTTGATACCCTTCAGGAACTCAATCCCGAATATGAGGATAAGGATAGCCACGATCACCGAGACTCCTATTCCAATCTCTCTTTTAGCTAATTTTTTCATTTACGATTCAGTAATAGCATCTTATGACTCTTGCTTCGGGGAAGATGGCCGATATCTCGGAGAGAGTCTTGTCCATATCTTCTTTCACGGCGCTTTCGCCATAAGTATATTTAAAAGTGTTGTTTTCTCGAAATGCAGAAACGGGCTTAAGCCCTTGAAAGGCGGCATCGTTGGCCGCCAGTTGGTCGTCGGATGTAAAGAGAAGCACCTTGTAGACCACCTTTATCTCCTGCTTTAGGCGCTTGGCCCTTACAGAAGCTGGTCTGTCGCGGCGTCCCGTGCGGGCCGAAGCCGTCTGCACGGGAGGTTTTGCACTCTTTTTTGCCTCGGCTTTGGCATTCTGCTTTGGGGCTTTTGCGGTCTGTTTTGATTTTTTCACAGGTTCCTCGGCGGGAGCCGAATCAGCCATTGCAATCACAGGCGCATCGGCATCTTCAGAGTAGACCACCTCTGTGTCGGTGTTGAGGGCGATGGTGGCTTCCTCCACTTTCTGCGCCTTGTTTTTCTCAGAGGCGGGGCGACGACGGTGAGACGAAGGGTTGCTCTTCCTTGTGGAAGCCGTAGCGGTGGTCTCGCGGTGGCGACGGGGAACTTCCTCTTCAGGCTCTTCTTTTATCACGACGGCCTGCACAGGTTCGTCGGCCGTTTCCTCCACTATTGCGGGAGCTGAGCCGAGACTCTTGCGGAAATAAGATTCATATTTCTTCACGGCCCCGAAGATGGCGTCGGCCAGCTTGTCTTGGCCTTCCTCGCTTTTGAGAAACTTGGCCTGCTCGGGGTTGCAGATGAAGTCGAGCTCGATCAGAGCCGCGGGCATAGCGGTAGACCACAACACCCAGAAGCCTGCCTGCTGCACGCCGCGGGAGTAGCGCCCCGCTGCCTGCATCTCTTTCTGCACATCGGCGGCAAACCGCACGCTGTTCTGCAGGTTTTTCTTCTGCGTCATCTCGAAGATGATGTGCGATTCGTCTTTCGAGGGGTCAAACTCGGAGTAATGTGCGCGGTCGTTGGCATCGAGCTCCACCACGGAGTTTTCGCGACGGGCCACGGCAAGGTTGTCGGCATCTTTGTGGCGCCCAAGCACATAAGTGGTGGCTCCAACTACGTTTGCGCGGTTTTTATTCTTCTTGTCTACCGAATTGCAATGGATGGAGATGAAGATGTCGGCCTTGGCATTGTTGGCGATGTCGGCGCGTTTCTGCAGGGATATGAAATAGTCGCCGTCGCGGGTATAAACCACTTCGGTGTCTTTGAGTTTCTTCTTGATGAGGTTGCCGAGCTTCAAAGCCACAGCGAGATTGACGTCTTTCTCGTTCACTTCATGCTCTATTGCACCGTAGTCGTTTCCGCCATGGCCGGCATCTATTACCACCACGAATTTCTTCTTGTCGGCAGCGAAGGCCGACAAGGGAGATAAACACATAAATATCAGCAGCATAATAAATGCCGCCGATATGTAACTTGATACAGTTCGGTGGGATTGCATGGTGCAAAGTTAGCTAAAAAATCCCAATTCTCAAAGAGGAGGCCGGTTTAAGCCCCCTTAGATTACCTGCCTCCGCCGTGTGTCTGAGGGAGTTGCACTCTCGTCAAGCAGGGTTGGGGTTGTACCCTCGTCAAGCCGGGTTGGGGTTGTTGCGCCCGGCAAGAAGGGTAATGAGCTGGTCGGCCGCCTCTTTGGTCTTAACTTTCTCGATTTTGTCGGTAACCATACCCGTGGGGTCGGTTACAAACGTGGTGCGCACGATGCCGAAATACTCTCTGCCGGCCATCTTCTTTTTCTGCCATACATCGGCCAAATAGCAGAGTGTCAGGTCGGTATCCGCAACGAGAGGGAAGGGGAGCTCGTTCTTTTCGGCAAAACGGCGGTGACTCTCAGCTGAATCCTTGCTCACGCCGATCACCTGGTAGCCCATATCGCGGAGTTTCTGATAATTCTGGGCGAAGCTTACAGCCTCTGCGGTGCATCCGGCCGTGGAATCTTTCGGATAGAAATAGATGATGAAGTTCATCCCGGGGTAGTCGGAGAGTTTCACTTCATTCCCCTGGGCATCGCGACCGAGGAGATCAGGAAATTTATCGCCTATTTTCATATATGGTCAATGTTGGAGTTTATTGAAAATATTTATTTATAGATAGTTGCGTTGTCTTTGAGGGAATGCGATTTGGGGAGAGTGAAATGCAGTGCAAGCCATCCGCCGAACCCTGCGAGCAGCGAGCCCACGAGGATGCCCAGCTTGGCGTTGTCGAGCAACGGGCTCAAGATCGGGTCGCCGGTATCGAAAGAGAGGTTGGCGATGAAGAGCGAGACGGTGAACCCTATGCCGGCCAGCAGAGCCACGGAGGCCACCTGCTTCCAGTTGCAACCCTCGGGCATCGGGGCCCAGCGGAGTTTCACCGTGAGCCAGCTGAAGAGAAGCACGCCCAGGAATTTCCCGAGCACCAGGCCGGCGATGATGGCGATGCTCACCCCTCCGAAGAGAGAGGAGAATTCAAGGTCGCCGAAATAGATGCCGGCGTTTGCAAAGGCGAAAAGCGGCACTATCAGATAGTTGACCACAGGGTGCAGGGAGTCTTCCATATCCTGGAGCGGCGAAATCACCTTATCGGAAGCCGACTCTATCTCCTTCAGGCTGTTGAGTTGGTCTTTGTTGAGTATGGTCTTCGAAGAGAGGATTTCGTCGTCTTCCTGTGCGAAATGCCTGATGTTCTCACGTATGGTCTTTATATACTTTTTCGGAGCGTAAATGGGGCGTGCGGGCACGCAGAAGGCGATGAGCACACCGGCGATGGTGGGATGGATGCCCGCATTGAGGAAGAGAAACCAGACGAAGGCTCCTATGCCGAGATAGAATAGCTTTGATTGGATTCCAAACTTGCCGCCGCAAGCGAGAATGGCCAGAAGGCCCGCGGCGATGAGAAGCATCCAGAAGTTGATGTGGGTGCTGTAGAAAATGGCTATCACGAGGATGCCGCCGATGTCGTCTACCACCGCCAGGGTGGTGAGGAATATCTTGAGGCTGACGGGTACTCTGGAGCCGAGCATCGAGAGGATGCCGAGCGAGAAGGCGATGTCGGTGGCCATCGGTATGGCTGCGCCCCCGATGTAGTCGGAGCCGTGGCCAATGATGAAAAATATGAGCACCGGCATCCCCATGCCGCCTATGGCCGCCACGATCGGGAGCAGCGCCTGGCGGAACGAGGAGAGCTCGCCCACAAGGATTTCCCTCTTGATTTCCAAGCCGATAGAGAAGAAGAACACGGCCATGAGGGCGTCGTTGATGAAGGCCATGATGCTCATGGGATGGCCGTGGTGGGAGAAGAGGTTGAATTTACCGACCTGAAGGGCTATCTCATGAGTCCAGAGGGAGTTGTAGAAATTGTGTAGAAACGGTAGATTGACCACCAACAGGGCGAGCACCGTTGCGAAAATCAGCACGTTGCCGCCGTTGGCATAGTTGCGGAGGGTCTTTCGGGCCGTATATAATAATGTGTTAGCCATAGGTGATGATTAAGGTCTTAAGCTGAAAGTGTGGGCAGTACCCTTCGGGTGTTGGAGAGGAATCGTGCAAAGAGCGCGGCGAAAAGAGCCGTGACCGCAAGTCCGATTCCAAGAGAAAGTTCGTAGCAGATTCTCACGCCCCAGAGCGAATCGGCGATGATGCCGAGGCCTTCGGGAGCGTAGAAGATATACGTGACCGTAACGGCCGTCATGAAGAGGGCCGGAAGGAGAGTGATGACGTATTGCCGGCGTTCACGGGCGAGATAGACGGTGAGTGTCCAGAGAGTGAAGACGGCCAGCACTTGGTTGCACCATGCGAAATACCTCCAGAGAGCGTCGTAGGGGAGGAGCATGATGATGAAGCATATTACGAAGAGCGGCGCAGAAACCAGCAGACGAGAAGAGATCTTTTTCTGCTTGATGTTCATGAAGTCAGCCGCTATGAGGCGCGCGCTTCTAAGGGCGGTGTCGCCCGATGTGATCGGAGCCGCTATTACGCCGAGGATGGCCAGAATGCCTCCCAGTGTTCCGAGCCAGGACCGCGACAGATTGTCGACGAGCACTGCCGGGGAGCCGTTCCCCAGGAACTCCTGAAGCCCCGAGTAACCACCGGTGAAAGCAATTGCGGCGGCAGCCCAGATGAGAGCCACCACACCTTCGGCAGCCATTGCTCCGTAGAAGATGGGCCGGGCGTGCTTCTCGGTCTTGAGGCAACGGGCCATCATCGGGCTTTGGGTGGCGTGGAAACCGCTGATCGCGCCGCAAGCTATGGAGACAAACATCATCGGGAATATAGGATTGGCCTCAGGGTCGGCCTTGTGATTGTAAAACTCGGTCCAGATCTCCGGCATCTGAGAGCCGTGGACGTAAAGCATAACCATAATTCCCACCGCCATGAAAAGCAACGCCAGGCCGAAGAGCGGATAAAGCTTGCCGATGAGCTTGTCGATAGGGAGGAGGGTGGCGGCCAGATAGTAGACGAAGATAAGCACCACCCAGAAAGTGCGGCTCAATTCCGCGGGGGAGAGCATGGCCAGCAAGTCGGCAGGATTGTAAACGAACACGGCGCCAACCAGAATCATCAGCAGGAGGGAGAAGACGCGCATGGCGTTTTTCACCTTAGAGCCAAGCTCTTGGCCTACAATCTCAGGGAGCGACGTGCCGCCGCGGCGAAGCGAGAGCATCCCGGATAGATAGTCGTGGACGGCTCCGGCGAAGATGGTGCCGAATACTATCCAGAGGAAGGCCGCCGGGCCGAACATCACGCCCATGATGGCGCCGAAGATCGGGCCCAGGCCTGCGATGTTGAGAAACTGGATGAGGAAAATCTTCCACGACGGGAGCGGAACGTAGTCCACTCCGTCGGCCATTGTCTGAACCGGCGTGGGACGGGAATAGTCTGCTCCAAACACACGTTCCACCACCTTGCCGTAGATAAAATATCCGGCAATCAGAACTACCAATGCAATTGAGAATGAAAGCATTATCTTGACTGCGCCAAAGCGCGTTTTTTATTTTGGATTATTTATGTTTGTGGTTTCCTGATAAGAATTTAGGAGAGGGGAGACTTCTTTCTCCGAAAAGCCGCGAGAGGGAAGGTCATTCTTCCAATTCCAGCTGATAGACACGCGAACGCAGGGCGTTTTCGGTCTTCACCTGCTCTCTGAGACGTGTCTCCAGCTCCTGAATCTTTCCGGCGAGAGACTTGTCGCCGGCCGATTTGTGGTATTGCTCGCGCAAGCCGTAGAGCGATTTGCGCATGGCGGCTGTCTCCTGCTCTGAGCGCAACAGCCTGTGCATCGCATCGGCGGCTTCGCGCTTCTCAAAGTCGGAGAAATAGTGATAAGTCTGGCCTTCCGGCATCGGGAGTGTAAACTCAAACTCTTTGGTCTTCAGTGGTTTTATGGCCCTAATCTCTTTGCGCAGACGCTCCACTTCCGCTCTTGCGTCATCGTCTATTAAGTTTTCCCATCCGGAGAGCGTGGCATACGACATAAGTTCAGGGTCAGACGGGTCTACATTCTCGCGCTCGTCGGTGAGTGCATAGATGTATACGGTGAGATCGTCGCCCAGGTGGTTGCGGTCGGTTGCCCACCAGCCTACGCCGGTAAGCTCGTCCACGGCCATCATGTAGTCATCGGCCTCGGAATTGAAGGGGAGGCCCAGGTTGCCGGGCTTCAGGAAGCTGCCGTCGTAGGGGTCTTTCGTAGCCACGAAGATGTCGTATCCGCCAAGGGAAAGGTCGTTGTCGGAGGCGAAAAAGAGAGTCTGGCCGTCGTCGCTCATAAAGGGGTAGGCGGCATTGGCCACGGCCGTCTGCTCGTTGTCTTCCTCGTCGCAGGTGTTGAGCAGGGTTGGGGTGAGCGTCGGCATGCTCCAGGAGCCGTCGATAAGCCGTGAACTCTCGGCGAGGCGCAGAAAACCGGTGGAGTCGGGTTGCGCCCAGATCATATAGTCGTTGAATTCATTGGTGAACCCTTGCATCGGGCTCCCCGTCAGCGCGGTGTTAACAGGCGCGTTTTTCAAAACATCCTCCACCTGGGCGCCGGTAAGGATGGTGCCGGCTGAGGGCGCGAGACGGTAAGCCTTGAAGAAGTCGGCTTTGGGCACCGCGATCGAGTCGACCACCAGGATGCGCTCCACGTGGGAGAGGTGCGTGGGGTCGAAATGCTGCTGGGCCTGAATTGTTGCCGGGGCGGCTGCGAGCGCCGCGGCCACGGCGAGATATTTGAATTTCATTGAAAAAAGAGTCTTGCAAACTGACTACAAATTTAGAGAAACATCCAATAAGGAGCAAACTTTTTTGGGATTTTGATGTAAAATAGTTAATTTTGCGAGGTAAAAGGCTCAAAACCGAGTCGGATCGGCTCAGCCGCCATAAATCTTTGGAAAGCGGCAGAGCTCCACCTAACAGAGGAAACTATAACAATAAAATAATCAATATGGGTTTGAATATCATTGTGCTTGCCAAGCAAGTACCTGATACGCGAAATGTAGGAAAAGACGCGATGAAAGCCGACGGAACGGTAAACCGTGCCGCCCTTCCTGCAATCTTCAACCCGGAAGACCTCAACGCACTTGAGCAGGCATTGAAGCTCAAGGATATGTATCCGGGTTCAAAAGTGACAGTATTAACAATGGGACCGGCCCGCGCCGCAGAGATCGTGCGCGAGGGGCTCTACCGCGGTGCCGACGGCGGCGTGGTGCTCTCCGACCGTGCATTCGCCGGCAGCGACACTCTGGCCACCAGCTACGCACTCTCGGCAGCTCTCAGGAAGCTCGGGAAGGCCGACATAATCATCGGCGGCCGCCAGGCTATCGACGGCGACACCGCCCAGGTGGGCCCGCAGGTGGCTGAAAAGCTCGGGTTGCCGCAGGTAACTTATGCTGAAGACATCATCTCGGCCGACGGTGGCAAGGTGACTGTGAAGCGCAGAATCGAAAGCGGCGTGGAAACCGTTACGGCTCCGCTCCCCGCAGTGATCACCGTGAACTCTTCTGCCGAACCTTGCCGTCCGCGCAACGCCAAGGCAGTGATGAAATATAAGAACGCCAACGTGCCCTCTGAAGTGGTCGGCGACGAAAAGAAGAAAGAGCTCCTCGAGAAGAAGCCTTACCTCCAGATTGGCGAATGGAACGCCCAGGACGTTGAGGCCGACCTCGCACAGTGCGGTCTCGCAGGCTCGCCTACAAAGGTGAAACAGATCGAAAACATCGTTTTTGTGGCCAAAGAGGCACGCAACATCGAGGCTGAAGACGCCGCTCTGGAAGAATTTATCAAAGAACTCATTGCAAATCACACTATCGGGTAATATGGCAGAGAAGAACAATCTTATCGTATATTGCGAATACGAAGACGGCAAAGTGGCCGACGTGAGCCTCGAGCTCCTTACCAAAGGGAGGCAGCTTGCCGACCGTCTGGGAGTGAAACTGGAAGCCGTAGTGGCCGGCGACGACCTTAAGGATATCGAAAAGCAGATTTTCCCCTATGGTGTCGACACAGTATATAAAGTGGAAGACAAGAGGCTGTATCCCTACACCTCGCTTCCCCATTCAAGCATCCTGATCAACCTCTTCAAGGAGATCGAGCCGCAGATAGCCTTTATGGGCGCCACCAGCATCGGTCGCGATCTCGGCCCGCGCGTGAGCTCCTCGCTTCACAGCGGTCTCACCGCCGACTGCACCTCGCTTGAAATCGGCGACTATACCGACAGCCGCACAGGCCAGGAATATAAAGACCTCCTTTATCAGATCCGTCCCGCTTTCGGCGGCAACATCGTGGCAACGATCGTCAATCCCGACTGCCGTCCGCAGATGGCCACCGTGCGCGAAGGCGTGATGAAGAAAGAAGTGAAGGATTCCAACTACACAGGCAAAGTGGTTGACCTTGACGTGAACAAATACACTTCTCCCGAAGACTTCGTGGTAGAGATTCTCGACCGCCAGGTAGAGAAATCGAAAGTGAACCTGAAGGGAAGCCCCATCATCGTAGCCGGCGGCTACGGCGTGGGAAGCAAGGAGAATTTCGAGCTCCTTCAGCAGCTTGCCGACACTCTGGGCGCTGAAGTGGGCGCAAGCCGCGCCGCCGTCGACGCCGGTTGGATCGACCACGACCGCCAGATCGGCCAGACAGGCGTGACAGTGCGTCCGAAGGTCTACATCGCCTGCGGCATCTCCGGCCAGATTCAGCACATCGCCGGTATGCAAGACTCTTCGCTCATCATTTCAATCAACACTGACCCCGACGCTCCCATCAACCAGATCGCCGACTATGTGATCACCGGAAGCATCGAAGAGGTTGTGCCCAAATTAATCAAATATTACAAAAAGAACTCTAAGTAATGGCTAATTTCTATACAGACAACCCGGCACTCAAGCATCATCTGGAACACCCGATGATGGAGAAGATAGTTGAACTCAAGGAGCGCAACTTTGCCGATGCGGAGAAATATGATTATGCCCCGCAGGATTTCGCCGACGCCATGGACAATTATGACCGTGTGCTCGACATCGTGGGCGAGATCTGCGGCGACATCGTGGCTGAAAACGCCGAAGACGTCGACCACAACGGCCCGAAGGTGGAAAACGGCCGCGTAACCTACGCCGAAGGCACTCAGAAAAACCTCGACGCTTGCCGCAAGGCCGGCCTCATGGGTATGGGTATGCCCCGCAGGCTGGGTGGCCTCAACTTCCCCATCACTCCTTATATTATGGCAGCCGACATCGTAAGCCGCGCCGACGCCGGTTTTGAGAACCTCTGGGGTCTTCAGGACTGCGCCGAAACCGTATACGAATTTGCCAGCGACGAGCAGAAGGAGAAATACATCCCCCGCGTTTGCGCAGGCGAGACAATGTCGATGGACCTCACCGAGCCCGACGCAGGTTCCGACCTTCAGAGCGTAATGCTCAAGGCCACTGAGAAGGAAGACGGCACATGGGTGCTCAACGGCGTTAAGCGCTTCATCACCAACGGCGACTCCGACATCCACCTGGTGCTCGCCCGCTCGGAAGCCGGCTCGAAAGACGGCCGCGGCCTCTCGATGTTTATCTACGACAAGAGAAACGGCGGCGTGACAGTGCGTCGCATCGAAAACAAGATGGGTATCAAAGGGAGCCCCACTTGCGAGCTCGTATATAAGGACGCTCCGGCAGAACTCGTGGGTTCGCGCCGCATGGGTCTTATCAAATATGTGATGGCTCTTATGAACGGCGCCCGTCTCGGTATCGCCGCCCAGAGTGTAGGCCTCAGCGAAAACGCTTATCGCGAAGCCCTGGCCTATGCCAAAGACCGCAAGCAGTTCGGCAAAGCCATCATCGAATTCCCGGCAGTGGCTGAGATGCTCGCCATCATGAAGGCCAAGCTCGATGCCTCCCGCACGCTGCTCTACGCTTGCTCGCGCTATGTGGACATCTACAAGGCTTACGACGACATCGCCAAGGAGCGCAAGCTCACTCCGGAAGAACGTCAGGAACAGAAATACTACTCCAAGCTGGCCGATGCATACACTCCGCTTGCCAAGGGTATGACGTCGGAATTCTGCAACCAGAACGCCTACGACTGCATCCAGATTCACGGCGGTTCGGGCTTCATGAAAGACTACGCTTGCGAACGCATCTATCGCGACGCACGTATCACCAGCATCTACGAAGGAACCACCCAGCTGCAGACAGTGGCAGCAATCCGCCACGTCAGCACCGGCACATACCTCGACTCCATCCGCGAGATGGACAAGACGGAAGTTGTGGCTGAAGACCAGGGCGTGAAAAACACCCTCCAGTTCATGACCCAGCAGTATGCCGCTGCCGTAGAACTGGTGGAAGGTGCAGGCAACACCGCTTTCCGCGACTTCATGGCCCGCAGGCTCGTTGAGATGGCCGGACACATCATCATGGGATATCTGCTCCTTCAGGACACCCAGCGCAACGGTGAATTCCGCGACAGCCTCAACGTATACGTCAACTACGGCCAGGCAGAAGTGGCTCGTCACGCCGACTTCATCACCAACTTCAAGCCCGGCGACATGGCCTACTACGGCATCAAGGCCGAGAACTAAGCCTCCCCCGTAAGCTCGAATAGACAATCTATTTACAACCCCGCCAAAGGAGCGCAAGCCCCAGGCGGGGTTGCTGATTATTCGGAGAACCAAGTCTGGAATAAGAGAAGAATATGCGCGGATTTATGCGGGGAAAAAGGGGAGGGGGTTGTGTATCTCGAGAAAATGTTGTAATTTTGTAGCCGGTTTGCGGCCTTGCGCAGAGCAAGCAGCAGACCGGCTATTATAAATAACTAATTAACAACTAATTAACAAAACAAGTATGAGTTCGTACGAAACCGTTTTCATTTTAACTCCCGTTTTGTCTGAAGAACAGATGAAG
>JAFLTX010000047.1 GCA_022509145.1 Muribaculaceae bacterium
GCCACGGGCGGCCCCTACGTGAGGCGGGAAGCCACCCAAGCGCGAAAAAACCGGGCGCGTAGCCACCAAAAACGCGGGAAACCTTGGGCGGGAAGCCACCCAAGCGCTAGAAAATCTGGGAGGGAGGGTTCTAGGTAGGTGGGTTATGGGGCGAGGTTGCGGCGGAGAGCTTCGGCGATGTAGGGGTCGAAATGAGTGATGGCAAGGTTAGGAGAAGCAGGTGTGGAGGAGGGTGGTGGGGCTGCTTCGGAGGAGCCTGCTGTGGATTCGAGGGTGGTGAGGAGGGTGTGGGCGTAGGGGAGACGACGGAGGAGACGCCAGCAGAGGATGTCGGTTTCCTCGCGGGTGCGGACGGAGGCTGCCAGAGTTAGGGCTTCCGATTCCAAGAGGGTGACGGGATCAAATAGGTAACAGGCCAGCAGTCGCGCCTCCCGGCACTCTTTCATCTCCCATAACTGAGCCGCCAACTCGGGGTAATACCCTATCTCACGTGCAATCTCCGCTATCTGAGGGAGTTGCAGACCGAAAATGCGGGTGTAGGGCACACCCGCATTCTTATATGTCTTCGCCACTTCTCCGTTGCGATAGCAGAAAAAGCGCGAAAGTACTTCCTGCACTGTCATTTTCTCAGAAATCAGTCAAAGCTGAATAATCGCGGCTGAGGCGCAGCATCTGGTCAGCATAACTTTCTGTGTAGTCGAGGGTTATATCTACTACCTGGCCATTGTCGTCGAGCACGAGGCTGTAGACAGGGTTGACGAAGCCGCGATACGGCGGAATGTTGAGCTTGGCGTAGCGCTCCAGCACTTCCTTATGCAGTTTGGGATCAACTTTCACGGCATATTTGCGCACCAGCTCGTTGCCGGCCTTGTAGTCGCCTTCGCTCTTGATGCGCTGGATTTCAGCCAGCAGATCGCCGATTAGCTTCCTCACCTTGCCGTAATCGTTGATTTTAAGATAAGTCTTGCCGTTCTTTTTCACGAGCTCCATTGCGGAGTTTTTACCCTTCCCGGCATGAGCCAGCACCCAGGCTGCGATGAGCTGGCGGTTGCGCATATGGGCTTCCTCAACATCTTTTCCGGGCTCGATGCGGTTGAGCTGGGTCATCAAGCCGTTGAGCATATATTTGTAATACTCAGCCTTGTAGGCGTCGGGGTCGGAAAGCACGCCGAGTTCGATGAGTTTCGGGTCGGCGAGATAATAGAGCGCGAAGAGGTCGGCGCGGGCTTCCTCGAGAGTGGAGCCGTTCTCCTTGAGGGCGTCGGGATCAACACCGGGGAGGAGCTTGCCGGAAGCGTGGCCGAGACACTCGTGCAGGTCGGTGTGGAGCATATCCGTGATGTAGAGATAGTCGTCAAGCAGCTTGGCTGTCTCCGGGTCGATCACGAATTCTTCGTTGAAGCCGTTACCCTTGTTGGCCATGGCATAGGCTTCTGTGATGTTTTCAAGCGTCACGCTCTTGGAGCCGTGGGCTGCGCGTATCCAGCTGGCGTTGGGGAGGTTGATGCCTATGGCGCATGCCGGGAAAGCGTCGCCGGCGAGCATGGCGGCGGTGATAACCTTTGCCGATACGCCTTTCACCACATCTTTCTTGAAGCGCGGGTCAACCGGCGAGTGGTCTTCAAACCACTGGGCGTTGCTCGAGATTGTTTCGGTGCGCTCCGAAGCTTCCCTGTTCTTGAAATTGACATACGACTCATAGCTGCCGGTCATCCCCAGAGGGTCGCTGTAGCTCTCGATGAAACCGTTTACGAAGTCTACGTCGCTGGCAGTGTCTTCAGCCCAGAGGATGGAATATTCGTCGAAGAGCTTGAGGTCGCCTGTGATGTAGAAATCTATGAGCTTGGTGATGTATTCTTTCTGGGCATCGTTCTCGGCCACACCCTTGGCCTTGTCGAGCCAGTAGATAATCTTGGCGATGGCCGGGCCGTAGAGACCGTCGAGATGATAAGTCTGCTCCACAATCTTGCCATCTTCCTTCACCACGCGGGTATTGAGGCCGTAGGATATGGGTGTGGGGTCGTTGGGAACCTTGATGGCATCGAAATATGCCTCTACTTCAGCCTGAGTGACCCCTTCGCCGTAGAGGTTGCCGGCGCTGTTGACCACCACATCCTGCGAACCGTCCTGGAACACACGCTTCTTCATCACCTCGGGATCAAAAATCACCGGGAGGATGGTTGAGACGAACTGCTCGCGGGTCTCGCCTTTGGAGAGCGGGAGAGCCTCGTCGGGCAAAGCGGCGATCTGAGCGCGCAGAAATTCCTCGCCAAACTCCGGGACGAACTTGTCGGTGGAGTAATGATGGTGGATGCCGTTGCCGAACCACACTTGCTTCAGATACTTCTCAAAAGCCTTATAGTCTGCTGATTCCTTCGAGCCGGAGTAGTTCTTGTAGATACCTTCGAGCAGGTGGCGTATCTTGAGGTTATACCTGCCGTTCTGGTCCCAGATGATGTCGCGGCCCCACTGGGCTGCCTCGGAAAGATAATAGAGCATCAGCTTCTGGTTGAGCGGGAGGGTCGAGAATTCGGGCACTTCGTATCGAAGCACCTCTATATCGGCAAACCCGTCGACATGATAGTTGAAGTCCTTATCCTCAGCGGCACGCGCTGTCATGGCTACGGCCGGCATCAGCGCCAGGGCCGGGAGCATATTCTTCATAATCTTTACAATTTTCATTATAACGGTATGTTTTAAGGATAACTTGCTTGTTTACTGCCTCTTATCGTAAATAAAGAAGCTTTTTACTCCACATAGAGCACCAGCCCCTTGAGATATTCGCCTTCGGGGTGGGAGATGTCTACGGGATGGTCGGCCGGCTGGGTGAGCTGATGCAGGATTCTCACCTTGCGGCCCGACTGCAGCGCGGCGCTGAAGACGGCGAGCCTGAACTGCTCCCGGCTTACCACCTGCGAGCAGCTGAACGTGAAGATGATGCCTCCGGGACGCACCTTCTCGAAGGCCACCGCGTTGAGTCGGCGATACCCTTGCAGCCCGTTGCGCAACGCGCTTTTATGCTTTGCAAAGGCCGGGGGGTCGAGCACAATGAGGTCGAACTCCCCTTTCGGCATGGCGCCCAGATACTTAAAGGCGTCGGTGGCCTCGGCCATATGACGGTCGCACTCGGGGAAGTTGAGCTCCACGTTGGCCTGGGTGAGCGAGATGGCCTTCGAAGATGAGTCTACACTCACCACTCTCTTGGCACCGCCGCGCAGGGCGTAGACGCTGAAGCCGCCGGTGTAGCAGAACATATTGAGCACCTCGCGGCCCTCGGCATACTGCTGCAGCAGACGCCTGTTGTCGCGTTGGTCGAGGAAAAATCCCGTCTTCTGGCCCTTCAGCCAGTCGATGGAGAACTTCAGGCCGTTCTCCACGGCGATGCTCCCGTCGTAACGGCCTATCAGATAGCCGTTTTGAGGGTCGAGACGCGCCATAAACGGCAGCGTGGTCTCGCTCTTGTAGTATACGTTTCTGATTTTGGCCTCGGGAAGGCTCACAAGGGCGTCGGCGATGGCCTCGCGATTGAGGTGCATACCCGGAGAATGGGCCTGCATCACAGCCGTGTCGCCATAGATGTCGACCACCAGCCCGGGGAGGAAGTCGCCTTCCCCGTGCACGAGGCGGAAGCAATCATTGTTGGGGCGCACCAGGCCCAGAGCCTGCCTCAGACGGAAAGCGGCTTCGAGGCGCCCGGCATAGAGGGCGTCGTCTGCCGGCTCGTCGCCGAATGTCAGCATCCTCACGGCGATGCTCCCTATCTGGTAGTGGCCTCGTCCGAGGGTCTCGCCGCCGGCCGACACCACCTCTACCCACTCCCCTTCCTCAAGACCGTCGGGAAGCTTGGCTATGGCGCCCGAAAACACCCACGGGTGGCGCCGCGACAGGGATTCCTCTTTCCCTTTCTTTAAAATCAGTTGCTTCATATTCCAGTGTATCAGCTATTTGAAGAGGCGCACTATATCCATCCCGTTGGCATAGAGGAGCAGCAGTATCAGCAGCCCCATCCCTATCATCTGCGCATATTCCAGGAATTTCTGGTTCGGCGGGCGGCGGAATATCACCTCATAGAGAAGGAAAAGCACATGGCCGCCATCAAGCGCCGGGATAGGGAGAATGTTCATAAACGCCAGAGCCACGGAGAGGAAAGCCGCTATGTTCCAGAACGCTATCCAGTCCCATTTCTCGGGGAAGATGCTCCCGATCGCTCCGAAACCGCCCACGCTCTGGGCCCCTTCCTTGGTGAAGACGAGCTTCATCGATTTTACATAAGAGGTGAGCTTGTCGGTGCCGAGCTGCACGCCTCGGGGCACTGACTCGAGCAGGCCGTATTGCTTCTCTTTCGCCTCATAGAAGCGGGAGGGGTCAATCTCGAGGCCCACGCCCATTTTCGAGCCGGCGTTGAGCTGAACGGGGAGCACAATCGTATCTGCAGCCTCCCCTTCCGGTCGCACCACGGTGAGGTCTACCGTGCCGTTGTCATGGCCCGGGAGCGCGCTCAGGAAGTCGAGCAGATAGGGGGTGGCCACGGTGTCGACCGCTATCACCCTGTCGCCCACCTTGAGCCCGGCCTTTGCAGCCCCTTCGCCCGCCATCACCTGCGTGATTTCGGTGGGGATGCGGTAGTCCATAAACATGATGGGCGTCTCGCCTTTCTTTGTCTCGTTCTCTATGCGGAAGAGAAATTTCTCGGGTATGGCGATGGCCACGGTGTCGCCGTCGCGAAGCACGGTCACTTTCGACGCCTGAAGCATGTCCATGCGGTCTTCAAGCGGGTTTTCAAGCGGTTTCCCGTCGGCCGTCAGGGGTATGTCGCCGTCGCGGAATCCTATCTTCTGCGCCTCGGGCGAGAAGTGCATCCCGGCCGTGGCGTCTTTGAATGTCACGTATTTTTCGCCGGTGGCATACACGATTCCGGCATAGATGAGGATGGCCAGAAGGAAGTTGAAGAGGACGCCGGCTATCATCACCAACAGGCGCTGCCACGCCGGTTTGCTGCGGAATTCCCATTCCTGCGGGGGCTTGGCCATCTGCTCCTTGTCCATCGACTCGTCGATCATACCGGCTATCTTGCAATAGCCACCGAGCGGGAGCCAGCCGATGCCGTATTCGGTATCGCCCCAGAAGCTCTTCTTTTTCGGCGTCTCCTCCTTATCGGTCTCGGCCTCAGCCGTTTCGGCAGGGATTTCCTCTGCAGTCTTCGTTTCGGCGGTAACTTCCGCAATCTTTGCTTCGGGCTCTTCCACCTTCGGGAGAGTCTCGACTGTCAGTTCCTCCTTCTTTTCGTCTTTCCCTTCTTCCTTATTCTCAGGTAGTTCCGATTCGTAAGGGTCGTTTTTCGACAGACATTTGGCATACTTCTTCGGCTTCCACTTGAAGAGCGAAAACTTCGGGTTGAAGAAGATATAAAATTTCTCTACCTTGATGCCGAACATGCGGGCAAACAGGAAGTGCCCGAACTCGTGGATGATCACGAGGATGGCAAAGGCCAATATGAGTTGCAGAGCTTTAATCAGAAATGTTTCCATCTGTAAAATCTTTGTGAGCGGCGCCGGCGTTGTCGCCTGTCAATTCGCGGGCAATCTTCGTGCCTAAAGTGTGGGCCGCGGCAATGGTGTCGAGCGTCACCTCCTCGTTCTGGATGCGGGGCTGACACCTGTCGAGTGTTTTATATACTGTGTTGTAGATATCGGTAAATGATATTGTTCCGGCTATGAAAGCGCTGACGGCCACTTCGTTGGCGGCGTTCATCACGGCCGGATTCAGACCGCCGAGGCGAGCTGCGTCGTAGGCGAGCCCCAGCAGCGGAAATTTCTTCAGGTCAGGCCTTGCGAAGGTGAGGCTTCCGTAAGCGGCCAGGTCGAGCGGCTTCATCCCAAGTGTTCTCTCGATGTCGAGACGGTCGGGGTAAGCGAGCGCCACCTCGATGGGGACCCTCATGTCGGGCACTCCGAGCTGCGCCTTCACCGCCCCGTCGACAAACCGCACCAGCGAATGAACCACCGATTCGGGATGCACGAGCACGTGGATATCGTCAGGGCTTCTGTGAAACAGCCATTTCGCCTCTATCATCTCAAACCCCTTGTTCATCATAGTGGCCGAATCGATGGTCACCTTGCTCCCCATATTCCAGTTGGGATGGTTGAGCGCCTGCTCCACGGTTACACGGCCCAGCTCCTCGGCCGGCAGTTCTCTGAAGGGGCCGCCGCTGGCTGTAAGTATAAGGGAGGCCACCGACTCCGGTTTTTCGCCCAGGAGCGACTGGAAGATGGCCGAGTGCTCGCTGTCTACAGGGAGGAGCGGCCGGCCCATCTTATTGACAATCTTGTCGATAACTTCGCCGGCAGCCACGAGCGTCTCCTTGTTGGCCAAAGCCACCTGCTTTCCGGCCTCGAGAGCCGCAGCCACCGAAGGAACGCCGCTGTAGCCCACCAGCGCGCCCACCACCTTGTCGCAATCCTCCATCACCGCCGCCTCCACAAGCGCCTCGGCGCCGGCCTTCACCTCCACCGGAACGGAGCTGAGTGCCTCCTTGAGCGCGGGGTAATGTCGCTCGTCGGCTATCACCACCATTTTGGGCTTGAATTTCAGAGCCTGCCCGGCGAGCAGACGCCAGTTGGAACGGGCCGTCAACGCCACCGCCTGAAATCGCTCCGGATACGCCTCGACCACCTGCAGGGTCTGGGTGCCGATGCTGCCGGTGCTACCCATGATGCAGATCCTACTCTTCGGTGTCGGTGTCGTCATAATCTCTGTTTACGGTTATTATATAGCCGGCCTCCTCCATCTTGCGCAGGAATTCGCGCTCGATCTCTGAGGATACAAGGAGCGAGTCGGGCTTGAAGGGCAACGCGCGGCCCACAGTGTCGGGCACTTCGGGATCGCGGGTGGTGTTGAGCACGTTTACCAGATTGTCGAGATAGCGCTGTTGGGTGGTGTAGAGCTGCTGCAGGGAATCCACCTTGCGGTACGCCTCCTCCGTCTGGGCCCGCTGCCCCGGGGGCATATAGCCCGGAAGGCGGTTTTTTATCGGCGAAAACCATACCACGCCGATCCCGATGCAGATGAAAAACGCCGCAACCACAATGGCTATCGCGGCCACACCGAGCCACGTGACGCTGAACCCTCCCCGGTCTACCAGGCGGGCTTCGTCGTAGAATTTAACCCTGAATCTTGTGCGACGCTTCATTGAACTTGCGAAGTTACTCAAATTCGGCGACATTCCCAAAAAGTTGGCCCCGACGGCCTTAAAATTCCGGCATAAATCCGTTAAAATTCCGGCACAAAAAAAGCCCGGCACCTACGCCGGACCTCTCTTTTTGAAGATGAAATTTACTTTCTTGATAATCTCTTTTTCTGCGCTTACACCCGTTTGCGGGCGTGGGCGATGCCGCTTTTAAATCACGTGGGATATTCCGCTCCCTTAAATCAGAGGAATGCCTCCACCTGGTTGAGCAGTTCGCTCTCGGGCATCTCGCCGGAGCCGCGCCATACCTCGTTGTCGTCCTTATAGATGATGAAGGTAGGCACACCTTCCACACCGAGTTCGTCGGCCAGACGCTGGTTTTTGTCGATATCGAGCTGCACCACTTTTGCTCTGTCGCCGAGTTTGGTCTTCACTTCGGCCACCACGGGCATCATCCTCTGGCAGTGAGGACACCATGTGGCGAAAAATTCTACCAATACCACTCCCTGCGTGTTGACCAGACTTTTAAGATTCGTTTCCATAGCAATTAAGTTTTAAAGGTTTTATTATATAACGCCCCGCCTCCCCGGCGGTTCATTGAAAAGCGCGCCTCTTTGTTTAAATTTTGTTAAACAAACCCTGCTTCCGAATTTTTTTGCGCTCTCGAAAAATTTTATTAAGTTTGCAGAAGAATAAGGCCGACACCGGCCTCTTGCCAAACGTTACGCTGACCAAACATCATGCCGACACAAATGGTTGGGAAAAACAGCCTGTCGCCACGAGAGAAATTCAAGCAGTATCTCACCGATTGTCATCTCCGGAAGACACCCGAGCGGTTTGCCATCCTGGAGAAGGCCATCACGTTGCCAGGGCATTTCGGGGTAGACATGCTCTACGACTGCATGGACAGCAGCGGCTACCACGTGAGCCGCGCCACCGTCTACAGCACGCTGAACCTGCTTGTGGACTGCGGGCTGCTCAACCGCCACATCTTCGGGCTGCGCAAGACGCTCTACGAAGTGGCAGTAGGGAGCCATCTCCACCTGGTGTGCAGCTCGTGCGGCAAGATACGCGAAATCGAGGAAGACGACAACTTGGGGCGCCTCGACCACGTGGAGCTCGGCGACTTCACCCCCACCTACTCCTCGACCACAATCTACGGCTTCTGCGGCGACTGCCGCCTCAAAGCGGCCCGCGACGCCGACCCCACCACTGAACAGAACATATAAACCTTAAATCTATAAAAACCAATTATGGCAAAAGTAAAACCCTTCAAGGGGCTCAGGCCCCCGAAAGAGATGGTAGAAGAGGTGGTTTCCCGCCCCTACGACGTTCTTAACTCCGAAGAAGCCCGCGCCGAGGCCGAGGGGAATCCTAAATCGCTCTACCGCATAATCAAACCCGAAATCGAGTTCGAGCCCGGCACCGACGAGCACGACCCGAAGGTGTATGAGAAAGCCGTGGAAAACTTCAACCGCTTCCAGAAGGAAGGCTGGCTCGTGCCCGACAAGGAGGATAAATATTACATCTACGCCCAGACCATGGACGGCCGCACACAGTACGGCTTCGTGGTGGCTGCATGGGTAGACGACTATATGGAAGGCCGAATCAAGAAGCACGAGCTCACCCGCCGCGACAAGGAGGAAGACCGTATGAAACACGTCAGGATCAACAATGCCAACGTGGAGCCGGTGTTCTTCGCCTTCCCCGACAACGAGCCGCTCGAAGAGATCATCCGCAAGGTGACGGCAGAGAAACCTGAATACGACTTCGTGGCTCCCGACGGTTTCGGCCACACCCTCTGGGTGATCAACGACCGCGAAACCATCGACCGCATCACCGAAGAATTTGCAAAGATTCCCAACCTCTATATCGCCGACGGACACCACCGCTCCGCCGCCGCTGCCCTCGTGGGAGCCGAAAAGGCTCGCAACAACCCCGACCACAAGGGAGATGAGGAATACAACTACTTCCTGGCAGTGGCCTTCCCGGCATCACACCTCAAGATCATCGACTACAACCGCGTGGTGCGCGACCTCAACGGCCTCACCCCCGCAGAGTTTCTCGACAGGATCAGAGAAAACTTCACCGTGGAAGAGAAAGGCACCGAGCCGTACCGTCCCAACGCGCTCCACAACTTCGCGCTCTATCTCGACGGGAAATGGTATTCGCTGACGGCCAAGCCGGGAACATACGACGACAAAGACCCCATCGGCGTGCTCGACGTAACGGTATCGAGCGACCTCATCCTGCGCGACATCCTCGGCATCACCGACCTGCGCAGCGACAAGCGCATCGACTTCGTGGGCGGCATCCGCGGCCTCGAAGAGCTCCAGCGCCGCGTCGACTCCGGAGAAATGAAGATGGCTCTCGCCCTCTATCCCGTCACCATGGACCAGCTCATGAACATTGCCGACACCGGCAACATCATGCCGCCGAAGACCACATGGTTTGAGCCGAAACTGCGCTCGGGCCTCGTTATCCACAAACTCGACTGATGCCGGGAGCAAAGATAGCAGGCCACCTCGGCGCCATTTTCGTAGTAACTGCCTGGGGGACATCCTTCATCGCCACAAAAGTGCTGATGGAGGATGCCCACCTCACTCCTATAGAGGTGTTCATCTACAGGTTCGTGCTCGCCTACGTGCTGCTGCTATGCATCACTTTCAAGAAGATTTTCTCCAACTGCATCAAAGACGAAGTGCAGTTTCTGATGTGTGGCGTCTGCGCCGGCTCGATGTTCTACATCCTGGAAAACACGGCCCTGCAGTACACCACCACGGGCAACGTGTCGCTGCTCTCATGCATGTCGCCGATGATTACGGCCGGACTGATGGCGCTCTTCTACCGCCTCAAGCTCGGCGCCGGCCTCATCATAGGCTCCGCGATCGCCTTCATCGGGGTGTTCTGCATCATCTTCAGCCACGGCGAGGGGTTCAACATCAACCCGATGGGCGACCTCCTGGCGCTCTCCACATCTGTGGTCTGGGCCATCTATGCCGTGGGGGTGAAGCGCCTCATCCCGCTCTATTCCTCGCTCTTCATCACCCGCAAGCTTTTCTTCTACGGCGTGGTCACGGCCCTGCCGCTCCTCTGGATCGGCCACGCGCCCACCCATCTGGATGCGCTCTTCCATAATTACAACTATCTGCTCAGCCTGCTCTTCCTGGTGGTGGCATGCTCGCTGCTGGCCTATATCCTCTTCAACTACGCCATGAAGACCATAGGCTCGGTGACCGCCAACAACTACCTCTACATGCAGCCGCTGGTCACGATGGTGGTGGGATACTTCGCCCTGGGAGAAACCATCTCGCTGCTCGGATATCTGGGGTGCGTCTTGATTATAGGCGGCCTCATTATCAGCGACAAGCTGAAGGTGAAACGCAGATTGCATCAGGTTAGAAAATGAAAGGCGACAAGACTCTGAAATACGAAGGACTGCAGCTCCCCGAAAACCTGACCCACATCCTGGAGCAGGATTTCTGGATGCTCGACAACATCAACGGCGCCACGCTGGGGATGCTCCGTGCACCTATGAAATTCACCTCCACCACCTCCATCTTCGTGAGGAGGGGAGAGTGCAAGGCCGAAATCAACCTGCAAGAGTACACCATCAAGGCCCCCTGTGTGGTCAACATCGCCTCGTCTGAAATCATGCAGCCGCTGCTGATCAGCGAAGACTTCGAAGGGGCCTTCGCCGTGATGTCGGCGCGCTTCGTCAAGGATTTCATAAGCCAGATCGCCGACGAGAAGATTATCAATTATCTGAAGCAGAACCCTGTGATCGAGATTCCGACGCATCTCGCCGGTGATTTCGAGGTGCTCTGCAGCACTTTGCGAACCCTCGTCTCAGACCACGCCAACAAATATATCTATCTCTCCGTGCTCCACACGCTGCTGGCTTTCTTCTTCCATACAGCCGTGAAGTGTCTGGGCAACCACAACCGCACCGGAGCCTCTGCCTCTTCCCACATCACCACGCGCTTTCTGCGCCTCGCGCGCGACAACTTCAAGCGCGAACGCTTTATGGATTTCTATGCCAAGGAGCTCGGGATCACCACCAAACACCTCAGCCGCACCGTCAAGGCCCACACCGGCTTCACCGCCAGCGAATGGCTCGACCGTCTGGTGATTCTCGAGGCGAAGGTGCTTCTCAAATCTTCCGGGATGACCATCCAGCAGATTGCCGAGGAGCTGAACTTCCCGTCGCAGTCTTTCTTCGGGAAGTATTTCAAGAATATTGTGGGCGTGTCGCCAAAAGATTTCAGAAATGCCAGATAGAATCAGACTTCTGCCCGACTCAGTGGCCAATCAGATAGCGGCCGGAGAGGTGATCCAGCGCCCGGCCTCCGTAATCAAGGAATTGGTGGAGAACGCCGTCGATGCCGGCGCCGACGATATCCGCATCTTTGTGAAAGACGCGGGGAGAACCCTTATCCAGGTGATCGACAACGGGATAGGGATGTCGGAAACGGATGCCAGAATGGCTTTCGAACGCCACGCCACTTCCAAGATTTCATCGGCCGAAGACCTCTCGCAGCTGCGCACTATGGGCTTCCGCGGTGAGGCGCTCCCCTCCATCTGCGCCATTTCGATGGTCGAGGTCAAGACCCGCCAGAAAGGTGCTCCGATCGGCACCCACCTGGTGATCAACGGCAGCAAGGTGGAGAGCCAGACGCCGGACGTCTGCGAGGAAGGCACCTCGATAATGGTGAAGAATATCTTCTTCAATGTGCCGGCCCGGCGCAAGTTTATGAAGAGCGACAGCGTGGAGCTCTCCAATATAATAAAGGAGTTTGAGAAACTGGCGTTGGTCAACCCGGGCGTGAAGATGAGCCTCGACACGGGCGCCAAGACCATCGAGCTTCGAAAAGGCACGTTCCTGCAGAGGATCGCCGACCTTTGGAAGGGGAATCTGCAAAACCAGCTGATCCCCGTGGAGGCCGACACCCCTACTGTAAAGATAAGCGGGTTCGTCTCCAGGCCGGAATTTGCAAGACGTCGCAATCCGCTGCAATTCCTGCTGGTAAACGGGCGCAATATGCGTCATCCCTATTTCCGCAAGGCCATCCTCAACTGCTTCAACGGCCTGATAGCCCCAGACACGATGCCCAACTTCTTCATCAAATTTGAGGTAGACCCGGCGGCGATCGACGTCAATATCCACCCTACCAAAGACGAGATCAAGTTTGAGGAAGAGGCCGTGATCTGGTCTGTGCTCTCCGCGGCTGTGAAAGGTTCATTGGGGAAGCACGCCGCCGTACCTTCCATCGACTTTGAAAGCGAGACGCTTCCCGTAGACGGGGGACAGCGCAACGGCAGCGAGTCTTCCGGTATCGACCTGGAATTCAACCCCTTCTCATCGGCGGTCAAGAACGCTCCCACTCATCAGAGACCGGCAGAGAAACCCGACCGCGACCCCAATTGGGAGAAACTTTACGACGGCTTTCTGAACCGCCGCCCGATCGAGACCCAACATACAGCACCGCAACCCGTGATCTCAGGTATGGAGCGCCCTGGAGAAGCCGCTCAGGAAGTAGGGTCGCTTCAGATCAACCAAAAGTATATATTCACCCCGGCCGAGAAAGACGGAGTGATTGTAATTGACCAGTATCGCGCCCACCTCAAGATTATCTATGAGCAACTGCTTCAGCGCCTTAAAAATCAAATCTTCGCCTCGCAGTCGTTGCTTTTCCCCGAATATATAGAGGTGGATTCTGCGCAGGAGCCTATCCTCGACAGGGTGAACCCGGTACTCAGAGATTTGGGGCTCATCATCGAGCGCGAGGGGGCCAACTATGTGGTTACAGGCACTCCTCCGGGAGTCACGGCCCAAGGTGCCACAGAGATCGTGGAGAGACTGATAGACTCCGCCGCCGACGGCACCGCCGGCTTCGAGGAGGAGACAACCGAGAATGCCGTACACGAGCTGAAGCGCAAGGTTATCCTCGAAATGGCGCGCAGTATGGCTGTGAAGCGCGGACGCACCCTGACGGAGGAAGAACGCCGGGAGCTGGTGAGCGATCTTTTCGCTCTGCCCGACCCCTCCCTCAGCCCCGACGGCTGCAAAATCTTCACAATCCTCTCCGACTCCGACCTCTCCGCCCTTCTCTAACCCCCGAATACCAACGCGGAATCACCTTACATATAAAATAGGATATAGCGCACCATATGCTTGGGGAGGCGAAGGGGTGTGGATTATTTGAACTGGTTTGAGGTAGGATCGTAGTTGAAGCCGGCCGCGGCAAGCTTCTCTTCAAGGGCCGAGCGGTCTATATCTTCCGATTTGCACAGCTCTTCAAGATCAGGATACTCATCTCTGAGCTTCATATTTATATACCCCAACAAGATAAACGGATCTTTCGGTATCATTTTCAAGTCTCTTTCCTTAGATTGTGGGTTAGTCGGGGAGGCGGAAGAGGGCGAAGCTGCCGGGGTCGAGGGCGAAATAGGCGGCCGGCCGGGTGTCTTCGCTGCCGTCCGGGAGCAGCCGGGTTACGGTTTGCGTGGTGCCGATTCTTACGTTTTGAGGTTTCTCCACATCCCTGTTTACCAGCAAGATATATTCTTTACCATTGTTTTGCAGATGGGAAACGATAAGGCCCTCGCCGTATCCCTCTATCATCCTGAACGGCTTGGGCAACGTGCGGAGTCGGCGCGTGCCTTGCGGAAGCCGTGGCCCGGTGAGCCTGACGTCTTTTACCTTCGCGCCCAGAAAGACGTCCGCAAGCGCATTGACCTCCCCGTTTACTGTCCTGACGATATCCCACGTTGGAGTGGGGCGCCCGTCAAGGTCGATGGGAGTGGCCGTGTTTTCGCCTTTCTTGTCCCAGTTGGGTACCAGGTAAGTGTAGAAGGCCATCCCCTGGGCGCCGTAGGCCAAGGCTGCAAACATTTGAAATCTAACCGTGGCCAGCGAAGGCGTAGGGTAATTGCCGTGCTTGTTTATAAGTATATAACTCCAGAACGGCCGATCCGAACGGCGCGCCACATCCGCCACCGTCTCGATTGAGCGGAAATACATATCCGACACGGAGAGGGAGCCGTCTTTCTCCTGGCGGACGGGGTAGCTGTCAAACGATATGTACTGGGGATTTACGGTCCTTACAAAATCCTCCACATAGGTTTGGTAATCCTTGGCGCCGAGCATTTCGGCCCCGACTGCCGGGTAGAGATTAATGAAGGCGTTCTTGCGAGGAGAGCGCTTCACCACCTTCTCGTTGACACCCGCGATGGGCGCGAAAAGCGACGCATCCGGCTCGTCTTTTATCTTGAACCCCCACAGCCTGGGATTCTCTGCATAACGCGCAATGTAGGCGTCTACCTTTTTGCCGTCGTTCATATTGTTGAAGGCATCCACCACATAGAGGTCATATTTCTCGGCGAGTTTCAAGGTGCTGTCAAGCTGGCTTATGGAAAGATTCGGGCAAATGGAGTTGAACCCGGCTTCGGCGAGCAGCCGGAATTGCTCGTCGGTGATAAAGGGATCGTGGAAGGCATAGGTGGCCAGCAACGGGAATTTTCCCTCCGGATGGCCGGAGTAAGCCGGCGCGGCCGGGAATGGCTGCTTCTTGGCACACGCCGACGAGCCCAAAAGCATCAGGGCGCCGACTGCAAGCGCAACTGTAGAGAATATCTTCTTCATCTTCTTTCGTTTTTAAGATTAGGGGCCTTAAAAGATGAGAGCCAACCTCACGGTTGGCTAACACCTTTCTCATTACCATTTCTTCGTGCGCACGAAGGGACTCGAACCCCCACGTCGTCAGACACTAGATCCTAAGTCTA
>JAFLTX010000048.1:0-3054 GCA_022509145.1 Muribaculaceae bacterium
ATGGCCACGCCGTTGAGCCGGCATTTCTCCAGAAACGGCACCAGCTTATCGCGCAAACTGCGGAGTTCAGCCGCGTATTCTTCGTCTGTATAGTCTATCTTTTTAAACTGATGGGGCGGATCGGCGAAATTTCCGGGGTTTATCCTTACTTTCTCGCAAGTCTCGGCAGCCCGGAACGCAGCCTTGGGATTGAAATGCACGTCGGCCACCAGAGGGATATCCTTCCACTTCTCGGGGAGGAGTTCCTTCACGCTCTCGAGTGCCGCGGCCTCGCGCTCGCCCTGGGTGGTGAGCCTTACAAGGTCGGCACCTGCCTCGGCTATGCGCGCCACCTGCTCGGCGCTCGCCCGGGCATCGGTAGTGACGGTGTTTGTCATCGACTGCAGGCGGATAGGGTTATCCCCGCCGATGGCGGTGCGCCCTACTCTTGCCTCGGTGGAAGCGCGGCGCCTGTAATTGAAAATATCCTTGGTCACCATCGCTTATTTTATCAAGGCAAAGAGAATTATCGGCAGAAATCCCGTAGCATACCCTATTATCACCTCTTTCAGCGAGTGCTTACCCAGCACGATCGCGCCTGTGCCAAGCAGACCTGCCATCCCCACCGTACCGATGGCCCACCATCCGAGCGCGGGGCCCGGGAGCGCCACAGGTTTTATCACTATAAGCATCGCGAGCAGGGCCGCTATGGCCGTGCAATGGTTGGAGACGCGTATCTTGAAGTTGAGCAGGAAGTTGACGAGCACCGATGCCGTGGCGCCGCAAAAGATGAGCCATATCCAGTTGGCACCCGCTCCTTTGTAAAGGAAGAAGATGGTCATGGCGCCCATCGCCAGCAGTTCGATGATATAGGGGAAAATCCTGTCCTTGCGCGAAGGGAGATTCATTCCGCCCAGGCTCCCCACTCTCAGCAGCACGAAGACGGCGATAAACGGGATCGCGCCCGTAGCTCCCAAGACGGTGAGCGCGTATGGGAAAGCGGCCCCGGGAGCCACCAGCGCAAGAAGCGTGAGCTCAAACATCAGAAATGTGGCATAGGCCGGGATGAGCATCGGATTGAAAAGGTCGTAGAAGAACCTCAGGCCGGCCTTGCACGCGGCCGTAAGCGCCGTGTCGCCTTCCTCCAGGTCGGAAAATGCAGCTCGTTCCCCCTCTTCTTCGTCTTGATGAGTCTCTTTGTCAAAACGCTCTTCCACAAGGGGTTCCGTCTGCAGCGCAGGGGTTTCCTCTACCTCGGTTTGCCGCGACTCCACTATCACGACCTCCTCCACAGCCTCAAGGCTCTCGGCCGGCTGCCCCTCCTGAGGCTCCGGCTCGCCTTCCGGCTTCGGCATATATTTATAATGGTCAGGGTTAATCTCCATCTTTTATATTTTTTACGTAAAGGCGTTTCACTCTGGGCGAAACAGAAGTAAGGATTTCGTAGGGGATGGTGTCGCCCGCGTCGGCCATGCGCTGGATCGGGGCGTTGTTGCCGAAAATCTCCACCACGTCGCCCACCTTGCAGTCGATGCCGGTAACGTCAATCATACAGGCGTCCATACAGATGTTTCCCACTGTGGGAGCCATTTTCCCGCCCACGAAGACGCTCACCTTGCCGCACCCGAAGCGGCGGCTCATGCCGTCGGCATATCCCACGGGGATGGTGGCGATGCGCGACCTGCGTTCGAGCACACCGCGGCGCCCGTATCCAACTGTATCGCCGGCCTCGCGCTCGCGGATGGCTATTATCTCCGTGCGCAGCGTCGACACCACTGCCAGCGGCTTCTCAATCTCCGGCGGCAGCGTGTTGGCGCCATAAAGACCGATGCCGAGGCGCACCATGTCGTAGTGATATTGCGGGAAACGGATGATGCCGGCTGAATTCAACACGTGGCGCAAAATAGGCCGGTCGTAACGCTCTATCATGTATTGGCTCCATTTGTCGAAACGCTCGAGCTGGTGCAGGGTGTAATCGTCCATATCGAGGCAGTCGGCCGTAGCCAGATGCGAGAACACGGATTTTGCCACGATATTGTCCTGAATCGTAAGCATATCCATAAGCGAACGCAGCTCCGACTCCACAAATCCCATACGGTGCATGCCGGTGTCGAGCTTTATATGGACCGGATAACCTTTCACTTTGAATTTCTGGGCCTCACGGATCACGTCGGCCAGCATCTCGAGCGAGTAAATCTCCGGCTCGAGGTTGTGGCGAAACATCTCCTTGTAGTTCTCCACCTTCGGATTGAAGACCATCACGGGCATCGTGATGCCGGCTCTGCGCAGGTCGATACCCTCGTCGAGCACGGCCACGGCGACATACGCCGCCCCGCAATCCTGCATCGTCTTGGCTATCTCGTAGCTCCCTGCGCCGTAGCCCGAGGCCTTCACCATAGCGATGACCCCGGTCTCTTTCGGAATCATCTCCTTGAAATAGTTGAAGTTTTTGACGATGGAGTCAAGGTTCACTTCGAGCACGGTTTCGTTGGTGCGCGACTCGGGAGCCACGGGGGTGGCGGCGGTGAGCCAGCCCGGAGTCTGCGCCGGGATAGCCTTGCGGAGCCATTCGGGCACCTGCGCCCCGGGAGCGGTGCGCTCCAGAAGGATGGGCACCACGGAGACCCTGTCGTTATGGATACACCATTCGTCGGTGTCGGGGTTGTCGGGCTCCTCGTTGATGAAGTCGCCCTGTATCCAGTAGAAAGTGCGCCCGAAGGGGTCGGTATATTCGCGATATTCGTCGTTCCAATAGCCGCGGCAGGCTCTCACCAGGCGCATCTCTTTCGGCGGTTGCGGAGAGTCGGGGATGTTCACGTTGAGGCACACCCCTTCCGGAAGACCGTTTTTCAACGTGTCGCCCACCAGTTTCTCCACAAACGGTCGGCACACCGAGAAGTCGGCGTTCGGCGAGTGGTCTGTCAGCGAGAACCCTATCGCGGGGAGGCCGAAGGCGCACCCCTCGAGTGCCGCTCCCATCGTGCCCGAATAGAGCACGTTGACGGCCGCGTTGGAGCCGTGGTTGATGCCGGCCACCACCAGGTCGGGCCGGCGCCCTTTGAGCACCACGTGCAT
>JAFLTX010000048.1:3154-4864 GCA_022509145.1 Muribaculaceae bacterium
ATAAGCGGTTTTTTCATTATGCTTGAAGTATATGCTGTTGTCTCATTGAATCTCTCAGCAGATAGTGGCCGAAGCGGCACTCCAGGCAGCGCGACTTGTCGCAATAGCACTTGCGGAGCTGTATCTGCGCCTGGCTGTCGAAGGCCGACCGCGCCGGCAGGCCGTTGGCGCCCCAGAGTTGCACTATGGAGTTGCGCTCGGCGTTGAGGCCCTGCAGAAGGTCATACCCCTTCTCGGCCAGGTCGATCTCTCCCGTGGCCGACCCGTAGGCGTAATAAAACGGGGCCATCACATTGATTATCACTATCTCTTTGCTCGAATTTGAAAGCGTCACCGGCAGCGGCGTCTCGGCCTGCGGTGCGCCGAAGCGCGAGTGGAGCTGCCAGTAGTCGGAGGCGCGAAAGTCGAGAATCTCCTTCAGGATGTCGATGTCGCCTTTCGCCTCCAGGATGGCGCTGTAAAACTGCATTCCGCCCGTGAGCATCGTGGCCAGGATGGCTATGCGCCTGTGGGGGAAGTTTTGCGGACGGCTCCTCGAATATTTCCATATCTCGGGCTGCAGAGGCGTCAGGGCGTATTTCTTGCTCAGGAAGCCATACTCGCGGCAGAGCAGCTGGTAATATTCATCGTATGGATAATCCTGGGGGTCGAGCATTCCTGCCTGCCCGAAGAGGAGGGCCTCCACCTGCACGGGATTGTCGCGGTGGCGCATTATGAAGTTGAGCGGCAGGCTCTTGGCCAGCAGCTCGAACGGCACTCCGTTCAGCCCGAACCCCAGCGCCCTGGCAAAAGCTATGAAGATGGCCTGCTGCCAGTCGCCCTTGTTTTCGGCAAGAAGCTGCTTCAGATAGCGGGCCTTCTCGTGAAGGCGCTCCATCCCGAGCGATTCCATCCAGTCGCGCCTGTTGAGCGCCGGAATGATGCCGAGCCACGGCAGGCACGTGGGAGAATCCATTTTCTCTGTCAGGATCACGTAGCGGTCGTAGAACTCCGCTGGAGGGGTAACGCACGTCTGCCGAATCTCGGAGCCGTCGGTGCGCGCCACCTTGGCGTCGTCGACGCCCACCACGTGGAGAATCACCGTATCATACGCAGGGTCTTCATTATGGCCGTGGCGCGCCCAGTCGGAGGCTTTCACGTGTATCTCCACGTTGCCGGCCAGCCGGGTGTCGCCGTCGCGCAGCACAGCCGCAGAGAAGTCGGGGCCGGCATCATTGTTGTGGGCACCCGGATACAAGATTTCCAAGGTGTTGCCGGCGGTGTCGGTAACGTGGTTACCAAACATCTTATGCTTCCACAGATAATGATACAGAGCCTCCAATCTTCTTTCCCTTTTTCCGTTTTGGTCGGAGCATAAAGTCCTAAAGTTACGCAAATTTACTAAAATTTGTTAAATATAGACGGCATTTTCTTAAAAGATTAATATAAAGTTGTATAAATTACTTTTCAGTAGTAATTTTGCAATGTGTTTTTCATAGTATTAAATTAAGATTAAGGTTTCAGTCAATCTCTTTGGGAAAAGAGATTGACTTTTTTACAACCCTCGGCCAACGATATGATAGAACGACTGGAAGGAATAGTGACAGATTTGGTGAAACATAACGACACCCACAACGTCGTTACACTCTTCACCCGCACCCGCGGCCGGATGGCCTTCCTGGTGCCCGTCGGGAAATCGAAAAGCGGAAAGATGCGCAACGCCCTGCTCTC
>JAFLTX010000048.1:4964-12787 GCA_022509145.1 Muribaculaceae bacterium
GCGACTTCAAATCCCTCTCCATCCTCCGCTCCCTCTTCTCCTGACCCTCCCTCCTTCATAGTTTTCGGCCATTAACTTCACGGCCTCATGCCTTCACTGGAACGTAGGGTCCGTGGTGGTAAAATTCATTTTTAAATTGATATTAAAAAAATCCCTCGACGAGGGATTTTTCTGTAGGTTGGGGATGTTGATGCCCGCAGGGGAATTAGGAGAACTCCTGGAGGGTCTTTTGCACTTCCTGCTCTGTCTTCAGCAGTTTCTCCTTGCAATATTTGAGCAGGGTGAGGGCGCGGGCGGTGTAGCCCGAAAGGCTGTCGATGTCGCATTCAGGGCTCTGCATCTTCCCTACTATCGCCTCAAGCTCCTCGATGGCCTGTTTGTATGATTTTATCTCTTCCATAGGTTCGTGGATTTCAAATTAACGTAACACGAGAATTAACGTAACACGAGCATTGCGTCGCCGTAGCAACCAAACTGATATTTCTCCTTGATGGCCTCCTCGTAAGCCTTCATCACAAGGTCGTACCCTCCGAAGGCTGCCACCATCATGAGCATGGTGCTGTAGGGGGTGTGGAAATTCGACACCATGGCGTCGCACACCGAGAATTCGTAGGGAGGGAAGATAAATTTGTTGGTCCATCCCTTGTAAGTCATCAGATGCCCGTTCATACATACGGCTGTGGCAAGCGCCCGGAGAACGCTCGTCCCCACGGCACACACCTTGTGGCCCTCGTCTTTGGCATTGTTTACCATCTCTACGAGCTCTTCGTTCACTTCCATATCCTCGCTGTCCATACGGTGCTTGGTGAGGTCTTCCACGTCGATCTCGCGGAAGTTCCCCCGGCCGGAGTGGAGGGTGAGAAAACCTTTCTTGATACCCTTGATCTCGAGGCGCGTGAGGAGTTCGCGGCTGAAGTGCGTGCCGGCGGCAGGAGCCATCACGGCGCCTTCTTTCTCGGCGAAGATGCACTGGTAGCGGTCGGCGTCGTCGGGTTCGGCCTTGCGCTTGATATATTCAGGCAGCGGCGTGTTGCCGAGGGCGTAGAGGGCGGCCTTGAAGTCGTCATGGTCGCCGTCGAAGAGGAAGCGCAATGTGCGGCCGCGCGAGGTGGTGTTGTCGATCACTTCGGCCACCATCGAGTCGTCTTCCCCGAAATATAGCTTGTTTCCTATTCTGATTTTGCGGGCCGGCTCCACGAGCACGTCCCAAAAGCGGTTTTCTGCGTTCAGCTCCCTGAGCAGGAACACTTCGATGCAGGCGCCGGTCTTCTCCTTGGTGCCGTAGAGACGTGCGGGAAACACCTTGGTGTTGTTGAAGACCATCACGTCGCCGTCGTCGAAGAAGTTGATTATCTCTTTGAAGATGTGGTGTGAGATGCTGCCGTCTTTGCGGTTCACGACCATCAGGCGACATTCGTCGCGGTTTTCCGACGGGTATTGGGCAATTAACTCTTCGGGTAGTTTGAAGTTAAAACTCGATAATTTCACGTTAAATTGTTTTAATTATATATTTGCAAACAGCTGTCGCTCAGCGGTCTGCCTTATTTGTCATATCTATCTCGGCCGGCGTCTGGCTCTCGATGAGCTCAACGGCTTTCTCCACGCTCCAGGCCTGCTGGGCGGTGTGTACGCCCACACGGGTGCGCCTCAGCGCCGTAAGATGCGCTCCGCTTCCGAGGGCCTCACCTATGTCGCGTGCGAGAGCGCGGATGTAGGTGCCTTTGCTGCATACCACTCTTATCGTCATACTTCCGGGCTGGAAGTCAAGCAGCTCCAGGGCCGTTATCTCGAGTGGTTTCGCTTTCAGCTCCACCTCTTTCCCCTTCCGGGCATACTTGTAGGCTCTCTTCCCGTCGATTTTCACGGCCGAAAACACCGGTGGCACCTGCATTATCTTGCCGCGGAACTTCGCCAGGGCCTCCTCCGCCATCTCGCGCGTTATATGGTCGAAGGGATATTCGCGGTCGATCTCCGTCTCGAGGTCGAAGCTGGGAGTGGTGGCTCCGAGGCGAAGCGTGGCCACATACTCTTTCTCGCCGGCCTGCAGCGCGTCGATCTGCTTGGTGGCGCGACCGGTGCAGACGATGAGCACACCCGTGGCCAGGGGGTCGAGCGTACCGGCATGGCCCACCTTGAATTTCTTGACGCCGAGAGTGCGCTGGATGGCGCCGCGAAGCCGTTTTACGGCGTCGAAGCTCGTCCAGCCATACGGCTTGTCGACCACTATGATTTCACCTTCTACAAAATCCATTCTAATTCTACCTATCAGCAGCAATGCCAGAGGATACAGATCACGCCTACCGCCACGCAATAGACGGCAAACCATACCAGCTTCCCTCTCCTGACGAGCGAGAGCATCCACCGGCAGGCGGCGCAGCCCACTATGAAGGCCGTGAAGAAACCGATGATCAGAGCCCCCACGGAGACTTCGGCCGTGCCGGGAGCGCCGGCCACGGGTTCATGGGCCGACACCATCTTGTAGAGGTCGAGAAGAGCCTCGCCAAGAATCGGGATTATCACCATAAGGAAACTGAAGGCGGCCACCTTGGAGCGCTTGTCGCCTATCAGGATACCGGTGGCTATGGTGGTGCCGCTTCGGCTCAAGCCGGGGAGCACGGCCACGGCCTGCGCGCAACCGATCACCAGCGCGTCCCACCAGCCGATGTCTCTCCCCTTCTCGGGCGACACCAGCCGGCCGTCTCTGCAGTCGCTGAAATGCGCGAAGCAGAGCAGCGCAGCTGTCACGCACAGGCAGATACCCACCACGAGTATGTTGTTGAAAGAATCTTCGATAAGGTCTTTGAATACGAACCCCACCACCGCAATCGGGATGCAGGATATCAGAATCTTGCAGACATACCAGAAATCGGCGTCGCGCCTGAACGAGAAGAACGCCGCGAAGAGGCGCTTGAAGAGCGGCCAGAGGATCACGATGGTCGAGAGCACCGTGGCTGCGTGGAGCAGGATGTCAAACTGCAGGCTTACATCGTTGGGGAGGTCTATCCCCAGAATCTCGCGGAATATCTGCAGATGGCCGCTCGAGCTCACGGGGAGGTATTCAGCCAGTCCCTGCACCAGGCCCAGGATGAAAGCGTCAAGCCATTCCATTCTCCTCTGTTTTTTGATTCACTGCGGTTTCCTCTTTCAGGGCTGCGGCTTTCTTTTCGCGGCGCTCCTTCCTGCCCTGGCGCCACGTCTTCAGCTTCTCGTCGTCAACGAGGATGGCGAAGGCCAGCAGAAGGAAGCCGAGAAACGTGAGAAGCGGTCCCACCACGATGCGGCGGGTGCTGAAGATGTCGGGGTTGAACCCTTCTTCCACCGAGCTTCCCGAGCCCAGCATAAGCAGAAAACCTATCACTATAAGCAGACAGCAACCCCCTATCAGCCAGAAATTCAGCTTGGAAAACGGCTGCTGCGTTTTGGTCATTTTCTCTAACACGGTTTGATCTTTTTCTTCGGAATTATCAGGATTTTTCCTTCCTGATTTTTAGATTTTTATTGGATTTTATCTCTCCGTTCGGCCTTGGCACTTTCCGATGCAATTACTTGAACAGCTCGGAGTAATCTTTGCTCAGGTAGCGCCTTGTGGCTATCCAGGCGGCTATTCCGCAGATGAGCGCTCCGCCTGCCACCAGGCCGCCGGCGATGCATACATAGTCGGGCCAGCCGATGAAGCTGCCGAAGTCAACGCCCACATAATGGGGAGCGGCAGCCAGCGCCACGGCCAGAATGCCCGACGCCACGAGCCCGGCTATCACGCCGGCAAGCATATTGTTCAGTACCACCGGGCGCGAGATAAAGCCGCCGGTGGCGCCCACGAGCTGCATGGTGTGGATGGTGAAGCGCCGCGAATAGATGGTGAGGCGTACGGTATTGCTTATCAGCACGTAAGAGATGATGAGCATCACGAAGGCTATCACGCCCATCACCACCGACATGGCCTCGATGTTGCGGTTCATGGCGCGGAGCATGTCGGCGTCGGGGGTAGCCACTTCGGCCACACCGGCCAAGGTGCCGATTTCAGCCACAACGCTCTTGATGGAATCCTGGTTGGAGTAAGCCTCGGGCAAGGTGAATTCTATCTCGGGCGAAAGCGGGTTCACGCCGAAGACGGCCTCGAGGTCTTCGCCCGTGTCGGCCTTCCATTGCTCCAGGGCCTGGGCGCGGGTTACGAGGCGCGATTCCTTCACGAAGGGGTAGCGCCTGATGGTGTCGAGAAGGGCCTGCGCTCCGGCATCGGAGACGGCGTCTTCCGTTATCACCGAAATCTCCACACTCTCGCGGATGTTGCGTGTCTCGCGCCGTGCCCCTATCGATATCATCGCTATGATCCCGACAAGGAGCAACACCAGCGTTACGCTGATGATGGTGGTGGCATGCGCCGCAAGGTAGGAAATTTTAAATTCTTTCTCCTCTTTCATTTTTATTTTATATAGGTGTTGCAAAGTTAATACTTCAGCACCCCCTTTGTCAATAGCAAAGCGTTAAAATTTGATATTTTTATTGTAATTTTGCAGTATAATGGGTGAAACTGCAACCAAAAACGGCAAAATCCTCACCGCGGCCTACTATACTTTGGGCTGCAAGCTCAACTTTGCCGAGACCTCGACCATCGGCGACTCCCTGCGCAAGGTCGGCATCGCCGACGCTCCCGTCGGCACGGCCCCCGACGTATGCGTCATCAACACCTGTTCCGTAACGGAGATGGCCGACAAGAAGGCCCGCAACCTCATAAGGCGCGTGGTGAAAGATTTTCCGGGCGCCGTGATCGTGGTGACGGGGTGTTACGCCCAGCTCAAGCCGATGGAAGTGGCCTCGATCGAAGGGGTCGACCTCATCTTCGGCAGCAACGAGAAGCCGAAAATAGCCGCCCATCTGCAGCGCTTTTTCAGCGACCATCCCGCCGCAAGCGCCGCCTCGGGCCGCAAAGCCGAAGGGCCGGCCATCGAGACCTCCGACCTCAAGGGGTCCGCGGAGTTCACCCCCTCTTGCTCGCGCGGCGACCGCACCCGTTTCTTCCTGAAAGTGCAGGACGGCTGCGACTATTTCTGCACCTATTGCACCATCCCCTTCGCCCGCGGGCGCTCGCGCAGCGGCCGCATCGACCAGATCGTGGCCCAGGCCCGCGAGGCTGCCGCCGACGGTGGAAAGGAGATTGTGCTCACCGGCGTCAACATAGGCGATTTCGGCAAAAACACCGGCGAATCGTTCTTCTCCCTCCTGCGCCGCCTCGACGAAACCCCGGGAATCCGCCGCATCCGGATTTCATCGATAGAACCTAACCTTCTCACCGATGAAATCATAGGTTGGATAGCCACGGAAAGCAAGCTTTTCATGCCCCACTTCCATATCCCGCTCCAATCGGGGAGCGACGCCGTGCTCAAGCTAATGAACCGGCGCTACGACACCGCGCTTTTTGCCGAGAAGATACGCCGCATCAAGGAGGCGATACCCGATGCCTTCATCGGCGTTGACGTCATAGCCGGCGCGCGCGGAGAAACGCAGGCCGAATGGGAGGCTTCGCGGCGGTTTATCGAGTCGCTGCCCGTCTCGCGGCTGCACGTGTTCCCCTACTCGGAGCGCCCCGGCACGGCGGCCCTGCTGCTGGCCGACCCCGTGGAGAAAGCCGAACGCAACCGGCGCACGGCCGAGCTCATCGCGATATCCGACGGCAAGCTCGCCGACTACATGCGGAGCAACGCCGGGCAGAGGCGCGACGTGCTCTGGGAGCAACCTGTGCGCGGCACCTCGCTCATGTCGGGGCTTACCGACAATTATATCCGCGTTGTGGCCCCTCTGCGCGAGGAGCTCCTCAACGAGATAAGCACCGTTGAAATCGGGGATATCGACCCTAAACGTTCCGAAACCATGACAGCCGCCCATATATGACAGCCGCCCCGAAAACAGCAGTGATAATCCTCAACTGGAACGGCCTGGAGATGATGCGCCGCTTCCTGCCGTCGGTGGTGCGGTTCACTGAAGGCGAGGATGTAAGGGTGATCGTGGCCGACAACGGTTCTACCGACGGCTCGACCGACTGGTTGCGCGCCGCTTATCCTCAGGTGGAGCTCATCTCCTTCGAGGAAAACCTCGGTTTTGCCGGGGGTTACGACAAGGCTATCCGCATGGTGGAGGCCGAATACGTGGTGCTCTTGAATTCAGACGTGGAGGTGACGCCCGGATGGTGGCAGACCCTACTCGAAGTGATTGAATCGCATCCGGAGGCCGGAGCCGTGCAGCCGAAGATACTCTCGGCGCGCGAGAAGTCCGAATTCGAGCATGCCGGCGCGGCCGGAGGCCTCATCGACCGTATGGGCTACCCCTACTGCCGCGGCCGCCGTGGCGGGAAGACGGAGAGAGACCGCGGCCAGTATGACTCGCCGCAACCCGTGGAGATCGCCTGGGCCTCGGGCGCGGCAATGATGGTGAGGCGTCGGGCTTTTTTGGATGCCGGAGGCCTCGATCCTGATTTCTTCGCCCACATGGAGGAGATTGACCTCTGCTGGCGTATGAGGCTGAATGGATACAGGATTTACGCCGTAACCGGCTCTGTGGTATATCATTACGGCGGTGGTGCGCTCCCCTACGGCAACCCGCGGAAGACGTATCTCAACTTCCGCAACAACCTGCTGATGCTCCATAAAAACCTGCCGCGCAAATACGGGCGGCGCTTCCTGTTCCGGCGCCGACTCATGGACACGTTCGCTTTCTTCCTCTTCCTCTGCAAAGGCGAGCTGAAGAATGCCAAGGCGGTGGTCCGTGCCCACCGTGATTTCAAGAAAATGAGAGCGAAATATACCGATTTTCCCGATAAAAACCTGCTCCGGCAGCTCCCGGGTACCGATAAGTTTTCCAACTTCCTGGGCTTTTGACATTACGCTCCCGTTTATCGCCCTATATAAGTTAAATTTTTGATTATGAGAGAGAAGAGACGACCGATAAAAGAAGACAGAATCATTTCACGCCAGAATCGCGGGGAAGAGCCCGTAGGGTTGATGGATTTCCTGCGTCAGATGATGCCCGACGCCTCGCGCACCGACCTCAAGCGATGGCTCAAATATGGCCAAGCCAAGGCAGGCGGCGCCGTGATCAAGGCTTTCGATTACCCCGTGCTCCCCGGGATGCAGGTCGATCTCAACCTCACGCGCCCGTTCGTCACCTTCAGCCATCCCAGGGTGGAAATCGTGTATGAAGACGACGACATCATCGTGATCAACAAGGGGTACGGGCTCCTATCGGTGGGCACCGGGAAACCCGCGGGCGGCAAACCCGGCAAACCGCAGGAAACGGCCTATAACATACTGAAAGACTACGTAAAAAACATCAGCCCGCTCAACAAGATTTTTGTGGTGCACCGGCTCGACCGCCACACCTCCGGGCTTATGATGTTTGCCAAATCGGTAGAGATGCAGGAGGCCATGCAGCACAACTGGAACAACATGGTGATCTCGCGCAAGTATGTGGCTCTCGTAGAAGGGATTGTGGAAGAAGACGAGGGTGAGATCAGGAGCAATCTTTCAGAAAACAGCGCCATGCAGGTTTATTCCGACCGCGAGGGAGGCGGGAAGCAGGCCGTGACGCGGTTTAAGGTTTTGCGCCGCATAAAAGGGAACACGCTGGTGGAGTTTGAGCTCGACACCGGCCGCAAGAACCAGATACGCGTTCACGCCGCCGACATGGGCCATCCGATTGTCGGCGACCATAAATATGGCGGGAGCACGAGCCGGTTGCATAGGCTGGCCCTCCATGCCCAGACCCTCCGCTTCGCCCATCCGCGCACCCGCCGCGACATGAACTTCACCTCCCCCATCCCCTGGTAACGC
>JAFLTX010000048.1:12887-14551 GCA_022509145.1 Muribaculaceae bacterium
GAGAGTCTTTCACTGAAAGGATATTCATTCACAACCGTTTCCCTGTCAATATCACCGTTTTGGCTCACATAGTCCACTATTGTTTTGAGGAAATCCTCCTGCTCCGAATTTAACTTGGCATCAGTGATGAAATCTCCAAACATCTTTATTGCTTCCTGGCGGTCAATACCCATCATCGAACGTATGAAAGCCCCGACATTAGAGCCGAACGCCATCTCGTTGGTGAGTTTGTCGTAATCCTCTCTGTTGCCTAACTCCTCCCAAAGGATTCTCTCCAATTCCTTGATATCATCAGGAGACAACTGTTGCAGATTATATATTCGTCTAAGCACAGGGATGTTTCTGTTTTCCCGCAGGAAATCCATCACCTTCTGCTTGTAGCTCACAGTGAAGGCAATTCCCTCGCCTGTACCCTCGTCGATCACTGCATCGTCAATATCAATAACAAACTTCTGATTCTGACTGCTGACAAGGAATTTAATCAAATCACGAAGGTCCAGGCGCACTTTTTCAAGCCAGTTTAACGAAACATTATCCCATGCTGCCGGGTCAAGCACTTCATTAATCGTGTCCATTTTGGCTTGCACCTGTGGCAAAGAAGCCTTTTTCTGCAAATTATCCGCTATGGTCCGCACCTTCTGAATGCTTTTGGAGGCATTGGTCTGACTGTCGAGGAGGCTCAACTCTATCAGCAACATAAGCACGTCAAATTTCTTGGCGTTCTCATCCAGCGTACTTTTCGGTATCAGCGGTGCAATATCGCTTTTGAGAGTCCAAACGTCAAGCTCCGAGAGAGCCTGCCACGACTCCGCTTTCTTAAATCTGCTTACGCTTTCCCAATTATGCCTGACAGATATATGATGATCTGACAGTACCGAAACCTGACTAAGCAACAATGTCTTCAATTCATCGTGCAGACCTTTTGCGAACTCATCGGCCTGATATTTCTGATGCTGAAGGTGCATCGCTATCTCGGCTCTCAACCCGAAGAGCCTTTCCGTAAGAGATATGGATTGCACGGCTTCTTGACCGTTCTCATGTTGGTCGAAATAGTCAAAATTGGCACACCAGTCAAAGATGATGAAAAATTTCTTATCCTTTCCATGACCGAAAATGCCTGATGAAAGACGTGTCCCTCTGCCGATCATCTGCTGAAACTTGATTTTGCTCTTTACCCTCTTGAAGAATACCAGATTCAGAATGTCGGGAACATCGATTCCGGTGTCAAGCATATCCACCGAAACGGCAATCTGCGGGTCGCCGTCCCTGATTTCAAAGCGTTCTATAAGGTTTTGGGCATAATCCACATAATTATCGATCAATGCGCAGAAAGAGGCACCGTATTCCGGATAAAGAATGTTGAAACGCTGCACTATCAGTTCGGCATGGGCGTGGTTGTAAGCAAAAATTACACTCTTCCCTATCCTTTCTCCGCTTTGCACTTTCAAACCTTCGTTCATCAAGGTCTGGAGCACAAGATCTATGGTTTTGACATTGAAGATATATGTGAAAATTTCATTGCTGTCAATATCGCGGGCCGCTTCTGACTTTGTTTGTTTCTCATACGTGGCTGCCGGTTCGGCTGCCGAGGCAATATTTTGGGCCGGGAATGAAAAATTCAAGGCATTTTTTCCCCTCTCATATTCCCAAACTGACTCCATCTG
>JAFLTX010000049.1 GCA_022509145.1 Muribaculaceae bacterium
AACTCGCGACCCTCAGCTTGGGAAGCTGATGCTCTACCAACTGAGCTACTGCCGCATTTGAGATTGCAAATTTACGAATTCTTTTCCGTCTCTCCAAATTTTTTTTCAATTTGCCGGTTTTCAAAAATCCGATGCTGAAGCAAAAGCCGGTTTCATAACTTTTTCGAATGGTCTTGAGGGATTATTTTCTGCTGAAAGTGGAAAAAGCGATGGCCTTTAAAGGTGATTTTTGAAAATTTTATGTAATTTTACTGCGCAAAGCCGATGCAATATCAAGACTTCACGCCTTTTCATCACGGGGGCCGCGGTGGCAGAAGAAGATTTGCAAGAGGTTTTACAGCAAAGAGTCAAGTTTAATATATCAGAATATGAAAAAGTTAAGTTTAATCATCACATCCTGCATCTGTGCCGTTTCTCTGATGTCGTGCACTGCAAAGGATGAAAATTCAAGCTCAAAAGTGGAAAATCAAGATGCAACACAGGCCGTCATCGAAAACATTATGACGCGCACAAGTATCCGCCAGTTTACCGACCAGCCGGTGGCAAAAGACACTCTCGACCTCCTGGTGAAGGCCGGTATGGCCGCGCCGACGGCAATGAACAAGCAGCCGTGGGCTTTCATCGTCATCACCGACAAGGAGATGCTCAACGCCCTCAACGAGGTGAAACCCTGGTTTAACCTCAAGACTGCCACGGCCGCTATCGTGGTGTGTGGCGACCTTTCAAAGGAAGAGAAAGACTGGAGCGCAGAATATTGGGTGCAAGACTGCTCGGCAGCCACCGAAAACATCCTGCTCGCGGCCCACGCCTACGGCCTGGGAGCTGTGTGGTGTGGCGTTTATCCCAATCCCGAAATCCTCCCGGCCGTCACCAAGCTCCTCGGCACTCCCGAACACATCGTTCCTCTGAATGTCATCACCTTAGGCTATCCGGCAGAGAATCCCGCACCTAAAGATAAATTCAATGCTGAAAGCATCCATTACCAGAAGTGGTAATCAGATGAATCACATCATAAAAAGGAGCGTCGCCGAATCCCTTCAGCGACGCTCCTTTTATCTCAATTTGCTCAAAGTTAGCTTCGGCGTTACCTGCGAATCTTGATTGACGACGCCGCGCCGGCAGTGGGGTAGAAAGTAGCCACATAAATTCCCGCTGGCAAACCCTCAAGGTCGAGCTGTGCCAAAGAGCCGTGCCCTTCGTGTTGCATCACCGTCTGGCCCGATACTGAGTGTATCACTATACGGTAATCTCCTCCGAGGCTGTTCCCTATCTGCAGCTTCTTGCCGACATATCTGAACCCGTTGCCCACTTCTTCGGTGTTCACCACGTTGGTTTTGACCAGGCTGAGCGCCGCAGTGAGGCCCGAGTAGGGGTTGAACCATCCCTGGCCGTGCCGCGGATTCTCCGGATCCGGGTAGCCTTCCGTCTGATTGGTGTGCTGCACTATGGCCAACGCTTCTTCGGCCGTAAGCTTCGGATTTGCCTGCACCCAGGTGGCTATCGTGCCGGCCACGAACGGACAGGCCATCGATGTGCCGCCGTTGGCTATCCAGTAATATGTCTGGCCCTGATAAGTGCTGCGGTAGTCTGTGTTGAACACGTAAGACGGATATTTCTTTAGGTAAGCAGAGCTCATCGAAGAGGTTACATATACACCCGGCGCGCAGGTTATGGGCATCACTCGCCCGTCGGGGAGAGTGCCGTAGCTCGAATTTATGCAGACGTCACCTTTGGCATACCCTGACCCCGGAGTGGGGTTGGAGCCGTAGTCGGTATTGCAAGTCATCCCTACCGAGATCGATTTGAAACCCGTGGCCAAATCGGAGAAACATAGCGAGTTGTCAGGCTTCGGATAAGTCCTTTCCGGACGCAGGAAGGCGTCGCCCTGGCAGAAGATATCCACGTGCGTTCCCGGCTCGGCTTCCACTTGGATCCCGGGCCAATAGAGCGCATAGGCGGCTCCCGGGCGCAGGATGTCGGTCTGCAATTCAAATTCCATTCCGGCGTAATAGCGGCCGTTGAGAGTGCTGATGCCGCCGTATGCCGTGATATATCCCTCTTTATAATGTGCAGCGAACTCCTCGTTGTAATCAGGGTCTTCGGGGTCGGCCGAGACGGTCCATCTGAACATCCGCTCGCCGTCGCCGCAACTCAGTGCAGCGTAAGGGAATTCATTGTAATTGCTGTCGTATTCATGATGGAAATAAGGGGTGAAGAGAAACGGGGTGGCGTCTTTGCTCCACACCTCCACCTGGCCTACGAAATCGGTACCGGCCCAGTCGTTGGGAAGCACCTTCACCTCGCGGGCGTCTTCAGTGAAGTCGAAAGCCATGGAGCATGGGCGGCTGCCGCTCCCTTCGTTTCCGGCGGAGAGGCAGATTATCGCGTCTTCGCAGCAGAGGTCGATATAGCGCGCGAAGAGCGACGTGCCGTCGTGCGGCCCCACATAGTTCCCCATCGAGAGATTGATCACGGCCGGCTTCCCTACCACCTTCGCGTAGTCGATAATATCTTCAACCCCGGCGAGCAGCCCCACGTCGGATAGTTGCGACGCGGTGAAGACGATGTCGGCGTCGGGCGCCATCCCGTAGAAACCTCCTTCGCGGTAGGCTCCGGCCGCGATGCCGGCCACATGAGTGGCGTGCCATTCGTCGGGATTGTCGGTGGAGAGCTCATAAATAGCCTCGGGAGTGTCATAGACTGTCCGTCCGGCTTTCTCCTCCTCGTAAATCACCACTTTCCGAATTCTGCACTCCGAGCCGTCTTCGGTCAGGAAGTTTACGTGGCGCGTGTCCATACCAAGGTCGCATAGTCCCAGCACCACCCCCTTCCCGGTGTAGGCCGAGGGTAGGCCGGTGCCTTCCTGGATGAGATAGGCGTCGTTGAAGAGGCGCGCCTCGTTCATGGTAGGCGTCACTTTTCTCGGGCGCGAAATCTCGATGCGGGCACCGCTGCGGGTGTTCAAGTTGGGGAGATAATCGTATGGAATGCAGGCCAACAGAATGTTTTGGCGATGCCGGTAGATTATCACTCCGTTGCTTTGGAGGTCGGCAATGGTTTCGTCTACGTCGGCGTCTTCCACCATGATGAGGGCCGGCAGATACGAGGCGTCATCGGCGGGGGAGTAGTCGGAGTCTCCGCCGGCGGCCAGAGCTGCGCTTCCTCCCGTCAGCAGGAGGGCGGCGAGCAGTGCTATTCTTTTCAGTTTCATACGGTTGGTTTTCAGCAAAGAGTGTGCCGTATTTAAAAATACAAAGGGCATGCCTTGTGCGAGAGAAGGCATGCCCGTCTATGCGTTACAGCTCGCGTGGAGTCACGCTGGGCCGCTTATTGCTTTGTGATGCGGATATTGATTCCTCCGTCGGGAGCGATGTTGATTTCGAGGGTCGTGCCTTCGCCGATGGCGATGCCGCCGGAAGCGCGACGCTTGGCGTTGGGAAGCACGGCCTTATCGGCAGTACCGCCGTCGGTGGGAGCAAGTGCCTTGTTAACGTCAACTCCGGCCACGGGTTTCACGTCATACTTCTTGTCTTCTACGGGCTTCATCTGCTCGGCGGGACGCGGAGCGGGCTTCGGAGCGGGGGCTGCAGCAGGGGCGCCGGCGGCTACCGTGCCAAACTGGATGATCGGCTGGTCGGTGGCCATCACTTCGCCTTCCTCGATCAGAATCTTGCCGATCACGCCGTCGCGCTCGCTGATGAGGTTGTTCTCCATCTTCATTGCCTCGTAGGTGAGCAGAACGTCGCCGGCTTTCACGGTATCGCCAGCTTTCACCTTGAGTTCCAATACTGTGCCGCCCATCGGAGCCTTCATGATCGGGCCGTCGGCCTTCACTTCGCCTGCGGGAGCGGCTGCCGGAGCTGCTGCGCCTTCGCCTACGAATTCAATGATAGGCTGGTCGGTGGCCATAACGTCGCCGTCGGCCACGAGGATGCGCTTCACCACCCCGCCCTTGTCGGCCTCGAGGTTGTTCTCCATCTTCATGGCTTCGTATACGAGAACCACGTCGCCCGGCTTGATGGTGTCGCCTACCTTGATCTTGAGTTCCAATACGGTGCCGCCCATCGGAGCTTTCATCACGGGGCCTTCCACTGCCTCCTGGGCGCCGGCGCTCTGAGCTGCGGGAGCGGCTGCAGCTGCTTGACCCTTACCGGCCTCAAACTCTTTCTTGCGGAGGTTGGTAAGGAATGTCTTGGCTACGGTGGGGAGGAGTTCGAGAAGCAGGTATTCCTCTTCGTTGGCTGCAAGTTTCAAGCCACCGAACTTGTCGAGAGCAGGATTCTCGGGAGCCTTGTATGAGTTGACGTCGTACGGTTTCTCCTGGGCATCGCCTGTGATCTTGAGGCGGAATTCGGGGTCAACGGCTACCGGTGTAGTGCCGTATTCGCCCTTCACCAGAGAGATGAACTGGTTGTTCTTGTTGGTGTAGTCGGCTTTCCCGTTGCGGCGGTCTACGGCCAAGGCCACTGCCTGCGAGCCTACAATCTGGCTCGTGGGAGTTACCAGAGGCACCAAACCTGCGTCGCGGCGCACCTTCGGGATGAGGGCCATGGCGTCTTCGAGCACGTCTTCTGCACCCAGGGCGCGGAGGTTGGCCACCATGTTGGAATACATACCGCCGGGAACTTCTGCGTTCTTCACCAGCTCGTTGGGCTTCGGGAAGCCGAAGTATGCCTCGATCTTATGGCAGGCGTCGAGCAGGGTCTTCTCGTCGTTCTCCTTGGCAGCCTTGATGGCGCGGTCGAATTCCTTGTCGATTTTCTTCGGCATCTTCTTGAGAGCCTCGTCGAAGTCGAGCGGCCATTTGTCTTTGTTGAGGTCAAATTCTGCAAGGGCAGTGCGGGCTTCCTTGAGGGCGTGGCGAATCTTGGCCACAGCTTCCATATCGGCCTCCACTTCCACGCCGAGGCGCTGGCAGAAGAGGTGTACCAGCTCGATGGCCGGAGCAGCCGAACCGCCGCCGAACCACCAGATGTTGGTGTCGACGATGTCCACACCCTGGATGATGGCCGTCAGCACCGATGCGAGGCCGTAGCCCGGGGTGCAGTGGGTGTGGAAGTCTACAGGCACTTTCAGAGCCTTCTTCAGCTTCGGCATCAGGCTGTAGATGCGCGAGGGGCTCACGAGACCGGCCATATCCTTCACAGTCACCATCTTGGCGCCCAGCTTCTCCATCTGCTTGGCGAGGTTGACGAAATATTCGTCGGTGAATATCTTCTCTTTCTCGGGGGTGCCTTTCGGGTCTACAGTGTAGCAGACTGCCGTGTCGGCGATGCCGCCGAATTCGTTGATCATCTTGATCGAGCCTTCGATGTTCTTGATGTCGTTGAGTGCGTCGAAGATGCGCATCACGTTGAGGCCGTTTTCAATAGCCTTCTTGTAGAAACCTTCGAGCACTGAGTCGGGATAGGGCACGTAGCCGAAGAGGTTGCGGCCGCGCGAGAGGGCGCTCAGCAGCGAGATTCCCTTCATGGCTTTGCTGCACTCGCGGAGGCGATCCCACGGGCTTTCGCCCAGATAGCGCATCACGGAGTCGGGCACGGCGCCGCCCCATACTTCCATAATATAAAACTTCGCCTCACGATAGAGAGGGAGCAGTTTGTCTACATTTTCCTGTTTCAGACGGGTGGCAAATAATGACTGTTGGCCGTCGCGGAGTGTTAGGTCTCTGATTTTTAATGTCTTATTCACGATATTTATAGATTTAAGATTTGCTTGTTATATATTTTGTTTCAAATTTACATAAAATTCCTTAAATTAAAAAATTTATGGCAGTAGGTTGAAAAAAAGTGATTAAATTTGCCAATAAAATTTTTGAAACCTCAGGAATGGAAATTTCAAGTGTCGGCATCCAGGGTCTGATCATAGGCCTCTCCACTTTTCTTATCATAGGTATGTTTCATCCTCTCGTGATAAAAGGGGAGTATTATTTCGGGCTCAAGATCCGGTGGGCTTTCCTGGCAGCGGGAATAGTGGCTCTCGCTGTCTCGCTTTTATGCCGCACGCTCCTCTGGTCAGGGCTTATGGCCGTGGTGGCTTTCTCTTGCTTCTGGAGCATCAAGGAGGTCTCCGACCAGCGCAAGCGCGTTGAGAAAGGATGGTTTCCGAGAAATCCTAAGCGCAACGACTACAGGGAGATACGTGCCGATGCCGATGAGAAAACAGCAGATTAAAAAGCGAGGCCTGCACGTTTCGCAACGGGCAGACCTCTTTAACCAACATATCAATAACTGAAGAAACTTGATTAGTAAATGAGAAAATAATTGCAAATTTAAGAATAAAAAAGCAATTATTCGCATTTTTGACAAAATTCTTTATAAAAAGTTTAAAATATTAGAAAAAATTTTTTGCGATGAATAGAAGGGGTAAACTTTATTTCCGTTATGGGACCATGGGAAGCGCCAAGACTGCCATGCTGCTCACTCAGGCCTACAACTTCGAGGAGAGGGGATTGTCGTATATCTGCCTCAAGCCCATAATCGATATAAGGGAGAGCAGAAATGTGATCCGTTCGCGAATCGGCATCGAGCGCGAATGCAGCTGGATCCACGGCGACACCAACCTCTATCTGCAAGTAAAGGAGTTGTTTGAAGAGACGCTCGATGTTCCCCACTGGATTTTGGTTGACGAAGCGCAGTTCCTTACCGCCGAGCAGGTCGACCAGCTTGCCCGTGCCGTCGACGACTTCGGATGCAATGTGGTATGCTACGGTCTGCGCACAGATTTCAAATCACACCTCTTCGAGGGCTCGCGTCGACTCTTTGAAATCGCCGACACCATCGATGAAGTGAAGTCTACCTGCACCTGCGGCCGCAAGACCATTCTCAACGCCCGTGTGGACAGCGACGGAAATATAATCACCGAAGGCGAACAGGTGGAAATCGGCGGCAACGAGCGATATGAGGCGATGTGTCGCAAATGCTGGGAGAATAAGACGGTGGAGAAGGCCAGCAAAGACCGCTTGCCCCTCTGAACCCTTCCCGGGTGCTCCGTTCACCGGTTGGCGGGCACCTATTTTATTTTGAACCTAATACCTTGAAAAATATGATAGAAAAAAATAAACGCGAAGAGATTATAGACCTCGTCAAGAGGGAAGTGGTGCCGGCTATAGGTTGCACCGAACCCGCCGCCGTGTCGCTTGCTGTGGCCAAAGCCAAGGAGACGTTGGGCGAAATGCCCAAGAAGGTGAAGGTGAGCCTGAGCGGCAATATGCTCAAGAATGCCATGGGCGTCGGCATCCCCGGCACCGGCATGATCGGTCTCCCCATTGCGATTGCTCTGGGTGCTTTGATCGGGAAGTCGGAATATGGGCTCGAGGTGCTCAAGGATGTTTCTCCGAAAGCTGTGAAGCAAGGGAAGGAGTTTATAGCCGAAGACAGAATTGAGATCCATCTGGCTGAAGATACCCCCTCGAATCTCTATATCGACGTGGAGGTGGAAGGGAAGGACGGCAAGAAGGCCCGTTGCGTGATTTCGGGCAGCCATTCCAATTTCGTGTTGATTTCGAAAGACGACGAAATTCTGTTCGACAACCGCTCCCACGGGGACACCGCCGGAAGTGTAGCTGATGAAGAGGTAGACCTCAGCATGGCCATGGTTTGGGAATTCGGCACAGAGGCTCCGGCCGAAGAGATAGGCTTCATCCTGATGGCCCGCGATCTCAACAAGGCAGCCTCGGAAGAGGGGAAAGGCGGAGGCTTCGGCCACGCCGTAGGCAACATCGTGAGGGAGAAGGGTAAGCTCTTCTTCGGCGACGGTCTCCTGGCCAAGATGATAAGCGCAACGTCGGCTGCCTGCGATGCCCGTATGGGTGGAGCTCCGATACCCGTGATGAGCAACAGCGGAAGCGGCAACCAGGGTATCACCGCCACGATGCCTGTGGTGAGTTTTGCCGAAAACACCGGTGCTACCGAGGAGACGTTGGCCCGCGCGTTGATGCTGAGCCATCTCACCAGCATATACATCAAGCAGCATCTCGGGCGTCTCAGTGCCCTATGTGGATGTGTCGTGGCCTCGACAGGCGCTGCCGTAGGTCTCACCTATCTTATGGGCGGAGGTTATGAAGAGGCGAGCGCGGCAGTTAAAAACATGGTGGCCAACCTTACCGGAATGTTGTGCGACGGTGCCAAGCCCTCGTGCTCGATGAAGATATCTTCCGGCGTATCCACGGCGATGATGTCGGCCCTTCTGGCTATGGAAGGGAAGTGCGTGAGCGAGGCAGAAGGGATTGTTCACAGCGACGTCGACACCACCATCCGCAACCTCACCTCAATCGGCAAAGAGGCGATGACCGTCACCGACCGTCACGTCCTCCGCATTATGACCTCCAAAGACTGCTGATTCCTCGGGAGTTGTCAGTTGTCAGTTTTCAGTTGTCAGTTGTCAGAGCTCTCCGGCAGCTCCTGACCACCTTTCCCCTGCCTTCTCTGGGCCTGCTCCTACGTCAGGCTCCGAGCCTCCACAGCTTGATATCTGCTATCTGATATTTGATGTAAGCAACGAGTGTGGAGAAAAATTTGTAAATTTGTGGTGATTTTACAAATTTGGGAAATATGAAAAAGTTTTGGCTTGCAATCATTCTGATGTTAGCTTTCAGCTCTTCGATCAACGCTCAGAATGTAATGAAATTCAGCGATGCAATAGTGGTTGATAGAAATTACATTGCTAATTCAACTGAAACGTCGGAGAGGGCAGAGGTAGAGATTCGTGAGACATCAAATCCGCAGAATGATTATTATGGATTGTCAATGTCTTGGAATATGCCTGGCAGCAACAAAATTCATTCGGTATTTAGTCTCTCCAATATTTTCAAGCATCATAAGCTGTCAGGTTCTGATATTTTTAAGGACGAATTGCTTTCTTTCATAGGTTTTAATCCTGCTGGGGAAGGGAAAGATTTCAAAACTCGCCTTTATTACGAATTGATGTCAGATATTGGCTCTGATAACAGGGTTTCGTATGAAACAATTTTAGGAGTAAGCGAATATAAAAATACTCAACACTATCTGGTTGTTCATTAGGTGATTGCGGACGCGGAGACAAAGAAAATTCTCTTTACAACTGTTGGCATTTTGTTTTTAAGCAGTGATGAGTTCGATAAAGTTAAACGGCTCTTTGAATTAGGAATTCCTAAAGTTACTGTAAGGTCATAACCAAGGAACTTCCCCTGCGGCTTATTCCTCGTCGAAGGAGATGACTTTAAACTTGACGGTGTAAGCCGTGCTCCCTTTGGTGGAAGGGACGCTGTTGATGAAATGGAAGCTCTTCTGCTTGTCCCAAGAAGATATGTCAACTTTTCGCGTCTCAAGGCCCGGGAAGGTCTGGTAGATGTCTACAACGCGACGGTGTATGAGCTTCCCCTTGGTGGTGAAATAAGATATCTCGAGCTTCAAATTGCTGATTGTGGTCTCCGAACCGTTGTCTACGAAAAAGGTTTCTTTGTCTGACGACGCCTTCTTGTCATAGGCCATGAAGGTCAGCTTGTCGGCCACTTTCTGGTACGGCGTCTTCTGACCCTCTGTGATTCTCTTCTTCCCCTTCTTCTGCACGGCAACCGTTTTCTCTGGCTTAAGTCGCGTGCTAATGTTTTTCCCCTCGGCAGTGAAGCCGAGGAGCAACGCAACGCAGAGTATTGATATGATCGGTTTCATCTCTTCTTTACAGATAGCGGGGTCCGCGTTTAGTCGAGCCGTTCCCGTCGTACGAAGGATATAGTTTTACGAGGCCTTCGGGTGCAGGCTCCTTGCTTCCGACCGAAATGCTTATCAGTCGCCAGAAATAGGGGAGCAGTCGTGTGGGGTTGATGCGGAATTTCACACCCGATTTTTTCATGGTCAAAGCCTCTTTCTTCTCTGAAAAAGTGGCAGTGGCGTTGCGTGGGGCCGAGAGCACTCCGTTTTTTATGGAGGTGAACATTGTCAACTCGTATTTCTCCGGATCGGCCGAGGCGGTCAGCTTCCCGAGCCTGGACCTGTTGGGGAGCGAGCAATCTGCCGATTCCACTACGAAGATATCGTAGACGCCCTTCTGCGCGTCATTGCGATAGACCAGCACAGTTACATCGTCGGCTGGATAGGTCCAGATTCCCTCGATGGGCCGCAGGTCGGATTTGTCGCAGATGGCGTACGCATCGAGGATGTCGGCCGGTGGAGATATGCCGAAGGCCGTGCCGGGAACCAGCACGGCAGCAGCCATTAGCATCCATTTGGCAACGGGTCCGCGCATCTCTCAGGGGCTTTGAAAGTTAGGCAGAGGTGATTACTTGGGCGTTGCGAAGGTGTAGGAAACACCGAAACTCAAGATCTCCCTGAACATCCAATAATGCCATTTCGATGAATTCCATTCAGACGACGAGTCGAAGCGCGGGTGAAGGAATATCATAGTGGAGAGGAACTTGTTGATTTGGAAATTAAACGTATTCTCCCAGTCGGCCAGGAAATAATGGTAGTCGGTGAAGAGGAACATCCTCGAGGTCCAGGAGATGTTGTTGGTGAATTTCCAAGTGAGATTAGCCTCGGCGCTCGAACCAATCTCAGAGACAGTTCTTCTTCCGGGCTGGATGCCGAACTGAAGAGGATCTATATCTTTGGCGATACAAGTCTTCAGATTGTAGGCCAGAGGTGAGATCGACACCGTAAGCTTCGCTCCCTTCTTCTCGAGGGAGTATGTCATACCGAGACCGAGGTTGAACGTACCGGGCGAGAGAAGCGTTGACGAGCGCTGCTTCGAGTCTTCGGGGAAGGCATTGAACAGCTGGGTGTTGAAGAGCGCGTTGAGCGAATAGAACCAATGGTTGAACGCCTTCAGACCTGTCTTCAGCGTGTATTGGAAGAGGTCTTGCGATGTGTTGTATTTGTGCAAGCTCCCTTTCGGATTTGAGTTGACGGCCAATTTATATTGCAACGAGCTCTGGAAGAGGAGGTTGGGGTGATACACTTGGTTGAGGTCTACGTTCCAGGTGAAATTGAAGAGCCCGGAGACATAGCTGTTGCCGCCCTGATACCAGTTGCTGCTGAGGTATGCCTGCGACACCTGCAGGGCCACGTTGAAATAGTGAAGCCAGTTCTTTCGCGGAATCTCCACTTCCGGAATCTTTGCGTCTTCGGGGGAAATCTCCGGGAGATGGAGGCGACGCAGGAAACCATGGAAGCTGAAATCTTCCTTAGGCAAGCGCGGAGGCTGTGGAAGGTTCCAGTCGGCATACTCGATGCTGGCAGGATTGCGCATCATCATCTTGAACGAAGCGTCAAACACCTGCTGTCTGCTCCTAAGCCCGGCTTTGAACCAATCGGGTATAGGGTCTTCAACCTCTGCCGGGAGAACCGCCGGATAGATGATTGTGGTGATCGATTCTTCGCCGGCTGTGGCATCGTCGTCGGCGTCATTGTTGCCTACGGAGATCACACCCGCCAACTGGGAATAAGACGACAGCGGGATCTCCATCTCCGCCACCTGGTTATCTTCCAGACGCCCCAAAATGTTGGGGGCGATATATGAGGGTGCGAACGTGGCGAAAGCCGTGAGGGTTGCCGGGTCGATTTCGATGGTGCTCAGCAGGCTGTCGGCCAGTGCTGCCTCTGCCTTTTGGGCGTCGGCTGTCGATACGGTTTCTTCTCCCGTGGCGCTGGAGGGGAGCTTGATTCGCGCGAGATTGTAGCTGGATGGAGCCGCCTCCGCCGGCTGAATTGCAGGAAGGGCGGAGAGGAGGAGCAGGATTGCGGCGCTGCGTCTGATTTTATTCATTATAGTGGATTTTTTTCAGTTTGTGGAAGGATAACGGTTGATGGGTATCTTCGAGGTATTACTTTTGCACATCGTTGATACTCGACTTGTCGATGATCACCGGCCCAGGCCCGAGAAGGAGGGGGTAATCGTGAGAGCCTATGAGGCGCAAAGCCTCGTTGAACACAGGATCATGGCGGTTGTATACCTTGAAATAAGTGGCGTTGTCGTAGACGTCCCTGCCAATGAGAGCCTTGATGACAGTATTGAAAAGCGGCAGCGAACGATCGTATTCCTCCTGGTTGAACTCGATTCCGTCGGCAGTGGCCATATCGGTGAGCTCGGTGAGCAACGATTGGGGCACTTCGAATTCTTTTACGAAGAGATCGTCGGTCTTATACTTCTTGACCAGCTCCTTACGGTTGGCGTCGACATAGCGTATCACCACTTTGTTGATGAGGCCTTTGGCCATGACGTTGCGGTAATATTTGGTGTATTCCATCGTGTCGAGCGGCACGAAGCGGTCCGGGTAGATACCTCCGCCGCCATAGATGTCGCGGTGCGATTTGAGGGTGCTTACCTTCAGGGAGTCGATGTATTTGAGCGAGTCGGCATGCATCAGCTCGCCATGCTCGAAACGGGTTTCGATATCTTTGTTGTACTCCTTGCGGTCGCCCTTGGTGTAAGGCTTCTGGATGTCGCGCCCCGTGGGGGTGTAGTAGTGCGCCACCGTCAGGCGTATCATCGACCCGTCGGGGAACGGTATCGGTCGCTGCACCAATCCTTTGCCGAATGAGCGACGGCCAACGATCAGACCGCGGTCCCAATCCTGGATGGCGCCGGCCGTGATCTCGGCTGCCGAGGCTGAATACTGGTTAGACATCACCACCAGTCTTCCGTCAGCAAACATGGGCGTGCGCCCGTGAGGGAAGGCGTGATTGTCGTTGCGCGGGGAGTTGAGGCCTTCGGTGTAGACGGCCAGCGCGCCCGGCTCAAGAAATTCGCCGAGCATATCCACGGCTGCCTGCAGGTATCCTCCGCCGTTGTCTGTGAGATCGAGAATCAGGTTTTTCATCCCGGCCTTCTTCAGGTCGGCAAGAGCTTTGCGCACCTCGGCGGGAGTCTCGGCGGAGAATTTGTTGAGGCGGATATAGCCGGTCGAGTCGTTGACCATATAGGCCGCATCCACGCTGTAAATCGGAATTTCGGCGCGCGTGATGCGGAAGTTGATGGTGTCGGGACTTCTCAGTACTGTCACTTCTACCTCCGTGCCTTTTGGGCCTCTCAACCGTTTCATTATCTGGTTGTTGGTCATCTTCACGCCGGCAATTGAAGTGTCGTTTACGGCGATTATGCGGTCGCCGGCCAATATCCCTACGCGTTCCGACGGACCGCCCGCCACAGTTTGGATCACGTAGAGGGTGTCTTCATTCATGTTGAAGGTGATGCCGATGCCGGAGAAGTTACCCTGGAGGGGTTCGTTCAGTTCCTTTGTTTCCTCCGGGCCAGAATAGGCGGAGTGGGGGTCGAGATTGTCGAGCATCCCTTTGATGGCATCTTCCACGAGTTTGTTCTCGTCGATGCTGTCGATGTAAAGCTGGGATATGGCCATCTCGGCCATGCGGAGCTTGTTGAGGGCCTCGTATTGCGAGAGGGCGCATCCTCCGGCCAGCAGTAATATAAATGCAAATATGAGGTATCTTTTCATGCGAATGTGCTGTAATCTTTTGTTGCTTTTTCAGCGATGTCGTTATTTATCTTGAGAGATTTCGGGGAGATATTTGCGGGCCAGGTCGTCGTAGCCCCGGGCCTCGAGATCGCGGATGAGGGTGCTGCTCACGAAGGAGAGCGCCGGATTTGCCGGCAGGAGAATGGTCTCGATTCCGAAGGCGTCACGGTTGGCTGCCGCAAGCGAGAATTCGTAGTCGAAGTCGGTGGCGTTTCTCACGCCGCGCGCCATACAGGTGGCTCCTTCTTCGCGGGCCACAACGGCTGTGAGGCCGGTGTACCGTTTCACGGTAACCCTCTGACACAATCCTTCCGCCTCCAGATACCGGCGGATGGCCTCCTCGTTGCGCTCGGCCTGCAGGGAGGTCTCGGGCTTGTCGATGTTTACCCCGATTCCTATCACCACCTCGTCGGCGAGGGCCAGAAGCCGTTGCAATATGTCGGCATGCCCCTTGGTGAAGGGGTTGAAACTGCCGGCATAAAATATCTTTTTCATACTCTCGATTCTCGTGCTGTTCTCAGTTTATCTTAGGCTTGACTGTAACTTTCCGCTGGTTCTCGGCGCTTTAGGGGTCAGATTTCGGAATCGTCTTCCACCACCAGGTTGTCGATGATGAAGTTCTGGCGCTCCATGGTGTTCTTACCCATATAAAACTCGAGCATCTTATCCACGCTGTCGTTCTTCTTGAGCGAGACGCGTTCGAGGCGCATAGCCGGTCCGATAAACTCTTTAAACTCGTGGTCGTTGATTTCGCCGAGACCTTTGAAGCGGGTGATTTCGGCGCGGTCGCCAAATTTCTCGATTGCCTTGACGCGCTCCTCGTCGGTGTAGCAATAGACTGTGTCGGCCTGGTCGGCGGTCTTTGATCCCTTACCTTTTGCCTTACGCTTGGTGGCGTTCTTGTCGCGCACACGGAAGAGGGGAGTCTGTAGGATGTAGACGTGGCCTTTCTTGATGAGATCGGGGAAGAACATCAGGAAGAAAGTGATCACGAGCAGGCGGATGTGCATTCCGTCAACATCGGCATCTGTGGCGATGATCACCTTGTTGTAGCG
>JAFLTX010000005.1 GCA_022509145.1 Muribaculaceae bacterium
GCCCGTGGTTCGAAAGACCAGATCCGCCAGCTCTCCGGTATGCGCGGCCTTATGGCCAAGCCTCAGAAAGCCGGTGCCGAAGGCGGCCAGATCATCGAAAACCCGATTCTTGCCAACTTCAAGGAAGGCCTCTCAGTGCTGGAATACTTCATCTCTACCCACGGTGCCCGCAAAGGTCTGGCCGATACCGCCCTCAAGACCGCCGACGCCGGTTACCTCACCCGTAGGCTCGTAGACGTGGCCCACGACGTGATTATCAACGAGGAAGACTGCGGCACCCTCCGCGGCCTTGTATGCACCGAGATCAAGAACAACGAAGAAGTCGTGGCCACCCTCAGCGAGAGAATCCTCGGCCGAGTGTCAGTCCACGACGTAGTTGACCCCTATACAGGCGAGCTCATCGTGGCTGCCGGCGAGGAGATCACCGAAGCCGCCGCCGAGAAGATAGAGAAATCGCCCATTGAGAGCGTTGAAATCCGCTCAGTCCTCACCTGCGAATCAAAGAAGGGCGTCTGCGCCAAGTGTTACGGCCGCAACCTCGCCACCCATCGCATGGTGCAGAAGGGCGAAGCCGTAGGCGTGATCGCGGCCCAGAGTATCGGCGAGCCTGGTACGCAGCTCACCCTCCGTACGTTCCACGTCGGTGGTGTGGCAGGTAACGTTGCCGCCGTCAAAGACATCACCGCGCGCCACGAAGGCAAGCTCGAGCTCGAAGAAGTGCGCACCGTCAAAGATAAAGACGGCGTCGACATCGTGGTGAGCCGTATGGCCGAAATGCGCATCATGGAGCCCAAGAGCGGCATGATGCTCTCCACCGCCAACATCCCCTACGGATCGAAACTCTACTACAAAGACGGCCAGACCGTATCGCCCGGCGACATGATCTGCGAATGGGATCCCTTCAACGCCGTCATCGTCTGCGAAGAGAAAGGTAAAGTTAGATTCGAGAACGTGGAAGAAGGTGTAACCTACCGCATCGAAGGCGACGCCTCGTCAAACCTCCACGAGAAAGTGATGATCGAGAGCAAAGACAAGACCAAGATCCCCACCGTGCAGCTCGTGGACGGCAACGGCGAGATCATCCGCACCTACACCCTCCCCGTGGGAGCTCACCTCCTCATCAACGAGGGCGACGAGCTCCAGCCCGGCCAGGTGTTCGTGAAGATACCGCGCGCCTCCAACTCTGCCGGCGATATCACCGGCGGTCTGCCCCGCGTCACCGAGCTCTTCGAAGCCCGCAACCCGTCTAACCCCGCAGTGGTAAGCGAAATCGACGGCGAAGTTACCTTCGGCAAAGTGAAACGAGGCAACCGCGAGATCATCGTCACCTCCAAGCTCGGCGAAGAGAAGAGGTATTCAGTGCCCCTCTCTAAGCAGATTCTTGTGCAGGAAAACGACTACGTGCGCGCAGGCACACCGCTCTCCGACGGTGCCATCACCCCGGCCGACATCCTCAACATCAAAGGCCCGACGGCCGTGCAGGAATACATCGTAAACGAAGTGCAAGACGTTTACCGCATGCAGGGCGTGAAGATCAACGACAAGCACTTCGAGGTGATCGTACGTCAGATGATGCGCAAAGTCAACATCCTCGACCCGGGCGACACCCGCTTCCTCGAGCAGCAGGTGGTAGACAAGCGCGAGTTTATGGAAGAGAACGACAACATCTGGGGCAAGAAAGTGATCATGGACCACGGCGACAGCCAAAACTACTCCAACGGCCAGATCATCACCGTGCGCAAGCTGCGCGACGAAAACTCAGCCCTGAAGCGTAAAGACCTCAAGACCATGACCGTGCGCGACGCCATGCCCGCCACATCCGAGCAGATACTCCAGGGTATCACCCGCGCCGCTCTCCAGACCTCCAGCTTCATCTCGGCCGCTTCGTTCCAGGAGACCACGAAAGTGCTCAACGAAGCCGCAATCAACGGCAAGACCGACACCCTGGAAGGTATGAAAGAGAACGTAATCTGCGGACACCTCATCCCTGCCGGCACCGGCATGCGTGAATACGGCAAGCTCATCGTGGCCAACAAAGAAGAGATCGAAGCCCTCGAACTCGGTGAGAACCCCGACGACGTAGTCCTCGCCGAAGCAGTGGAAATCGAAGAAACCGGCCACCTCGACTAACCCCCGTACACACCAAATACCCCACAAATAGAAGAGGGGCTGCGGCACCACCGCAGCCCCTCTTCCGTTACCTCAAAAAGCAATTTCTAACTTTTGTGAAAATATTTACTCCATAAAATCCAAAATATCTTTCACTGTCTTAAACGTCTGAATCTTCTCTCCCGTGAGTTTCTTGTCGAATTCGTCATCAAACATTACTATAAGAGACAGTTTTGACATGGAGTCATAAGTTTCGATATCTTCCAAGGAAGTTTCAAGTTTAAGAGTACCTTCCTCCAACTCGAAGAGGTCTTCAAGAAGATAAATTTTTTCTTGTTGAGTCATAGTTATATATATTATTTTTTTATACTGTTAATCCTCCATCAATGACCAAGCCGGTACCAGTGATTGTGCGAGTCGCGTCGCTCAGCAGAAATGCTATTAAATTAGCCACTTCGTAAGGCTCTGATGGCCCAAGTGGTGCATCAGCAATCTCGCTACCCATCTGCAATGCAATCTCTCTGGACTTGCGAGCAAGAGGAGTTAGAACTTCTGCAGCTTGAATTGAATTGATTCTGATTTTTCTCGATGCGAGCTCAAGGGCCATGCATCGCACAAAAGCATCAACCGCAGCCTTTGAAACACAGTACTCAGTCTTCGCTTTATAACCTCGAAAACTGCTGACACTGGACATTACAACAATACTTCCACCATCCTGCATGACACTCCGTTTCGTGAGTAGTCTGGTTAATTCTTCAAAACTGAAGAAATTGACAGCCATAACATTGGTAAATCCATCCGGTCTCAGCACATTGAGCGGTTTGCGTGAACTTATGCCTGCGCAATGAACAAAGCCGTTTATGGGGCCTGTTTGTTTCAGCAACGTTTTCAGTGTTTCATTGAGGTTGTCATATTCTGAAAGATTGCATACAATGGGTACGACTCTTTCAGAATTCAAATCAGCAGCAAGAATTTCCAAGGCTTCTTCGTTGACGTCCAATAGTATAAGGGATGCATTAAGCTTATGTAGTGTCTTCGCCGTTTCGAGACCAATACCAGATGCCGCACCCGTTATAAGAATTGTTTTCTCTCTGAAATCCAAAAAATTAAGCATATCATTAGAATCCATTCCAACCTTGATATTTTTTAGGAACGTTTTTGAGCAAGGGATAAGGGTTATAGTTCAAAAACTTATTTCTATCAAGCGAATCAATCACTTTCATATCTTCTTCTGAGAGTGAGAAATCTAAAATTTCAATATTCTCTTTTAGATGCTTGGGGTTCCAGGTTTTGGGAATAATGGCTATATTTTGCTGAATAAGCCACCGCAATATTATCTGGGGGATTGTCTTTCCATATTTCCTGGCAATGGGAAGAATAGTCTCATTTTCTATTATTTCCGGGCGTGGTTCTATTGAACGAAAATGGCTGAAGGTCGACATTGCTTCCACAGCAATCCCTTTATCTTGACAATATTTTATTAACTTTTTCTGAGTGTTGAGAGGACTTATTTCAAATTGATTTACAGCAGGAACCACGTCAGACACATCCTGAAGCGACTCAATCATTGGTGGTAAAAATGAACTTACACCTATAGCCCTGATTCTTCCTGCTTTATAAAACTCAGTAAGAACTTCATACATTTTAGGATACATCGGCCATGGTGTATGAACCAAGAACATGTCTATATACTCAAATCCAAGATTTTTGAATGAGAGTTCTACGGCTTGCCTAATCGTACGACGGGGAATATTTAATATCTTTAGGGGCCCTCCATGATATCTTTTGAAGAAGAGGGCATCGGCATTTACTTTTGTGGTAATAAAAACCTCCTCTCTTTTAATTCCATATTGTTTAAGAGCAGATGCAATCTCTTTTTCATTGTGATATCTCCAAGCAGTGTCAAACTTTCTATATCCAAGGTCATAGGCAGTACGTATCGTTTCTCCGATTGTATCCTGCGGAATTAAGAAAGTTCCCAGCCCGATCTGAGGCATTTCAACACCATTGTTGAGGGTAATAATATCCATTTGAAATACTATTTAATTTTTTTCATCCGATCATAAATTGGATTATCAAAAGATTGAAACATATCATGTCCAGCCGGACAATTCATTTCAATTAAATCAAATCCTTCAGGAGTTATTGCTATATCCCAACCTACATATCTTGCTTTAGGATAGACTTTTGTCAATTTTCTTACATATGAAATCAATTCCTTATATCGCGGCAATTCAAAGCCTATCATCTTCACATGGGAACCGGGATGAAAAATATAAGGCCTATTCTGCTTGTCTTTTCCAGGCATATTGCAAATCCCGGTTTCGATATCGAAATTATACCCAACGCCACCGGCTCCCCAATTGTCAACTTGAGAACCCGGTATTCCCGCACGGAGTATTACGCTTATAACTTCGGCTTCCCCTTCTCGTGGAGCAAGAGTTGTTACTCTCACCGTATTAAGAGAAGAAGAATTCACGTCCTTTAGCTCCTCGCAATTCATTACAGTTTCTTCGAGAATAAAAGGCTTTTCTTTTATAGCAGAAGCAAGTTCGCGAATCGTATCCTTATTGTCTTCCGAAAGTTTCATTACTCCGATTCCTTGCTCACCGCTTACAGGTTTGGCAATTGCACTCTTATGTTTCTTGAGAAAATTTTCTATTGTATCGGCACTTGAGGTGGCATCAAGAATCAAGTAATCTCGCTTTATAAAATCAGCGTAAGTTTTATATTCATTTACCTTACCGTTTATTGGAGTTTCCGCTGCTCCAAAGCGGTCTTTCATTTTAAAATATCGTAAAATAGTGAGATAACGATTCTTTTCGCGAGCACTTTTGCGATGAAATTCAAATCTCACGTAATCAATGGGGCGGGCTCCGTATTTAAGCATATTCCAGAGCATTTTGGCCTCCCAAATCAAGCGACTCCCACCTCCGGTTAAAGGTTGGCTTGCGAGGTTAGAAGACTGATCCCTCAGCTCGCAACAGGCTTGTTTGATACGCTTTAGAAGCTGCATATCATGCTTTTTTTAATGAGTCAATCAAAGCTTGAATAGATTCAATCGAATTGAAATTGTCAGGGTCGAGTTCTGCTATGCGTATCTGTACATCGAAGACATCGTCAATTTCAGAGATTATCGACACTATGTCAAATGAATCAAGAATACCGTCATCAATTAAAGATTTTTCATTTTCAAAATCAATATCCGGTCTTACTGATTGAAGCAACTCTAATAATTTTTCCATATCTTATTTTTTAATCAATGATTGTGATGAGCGATTAGTGTATTTAAACCCGTAATCCTCATACATTTTTTTTGCTATTACGTTGAGATTTTGTACCCAAAGGGTGAACCGTGAAGCTCCTAACCGATGATTATTGTCTATAAAATAATCCAGCAATTTTTTACCGATTCCGCGACTTCTAAAATCTGAATCAACGGCAATATGGGAGAGGTTGACTGTCTTCCCTTCGAGAGAGCGATGCACTGCTCCCATCAGTCGCCCGGTTTCCTTATCTATAGCCACTCCGATGTCTTTCGCTTCTAAAATTGCAGGATAGAAGGATGGTGCAACGTAGTCTCCGGTGTAGCGGTCAAAAACACGGTTGAATAAATCAAAACTGCAAGCAACTTCTTCAATTGATTCCGCATCACGCACTGCATCATCATACCGCGAAAATCCTGAATCGTCAGTTTTGAGGGTCATTGAATAATTGTCGCGCAAAATGTGAAGTTGCATTCCACATTGTTTAAGATAATCTGTTTCCGTTTCAATCCCCACAGAACCTGCACGAAAGAGTATTTCAGCCGTAATCACTCCTTCCGGCAAAGCGAGAATTTCTTGAGGATTGTTAAGATAAAAGTAAAGTTGTTTAAACCCGTCTTTATCTTCAATAATGAAGAGATTGTCTTTTCCAATCACTGCCGACAATTTCCCTCCCTGAGCTAATTTCTCAGCTCTATGTGTGAGGTAATCATTGCTGATAGTTCCTTTATGATTGAAACTATCGGCAACTGAAAGATAGTCGGGGTAACTGAGTCTACTTTCCTTCATATTTTGCTTTTAACGCGATACGGTCTATCTTCGCGTTCATACTGTAAGGCATTTCCGCCAAGAGAATCGTTTCGTCAGGAAACATATAAGCCGGTAATTTCTCTTTGATTCCGTTTACAATATCCCTTGCCTCACCGTCATCGGTCGTATAATAGAGGATTATTTTGTCGTTGACGTTATCGAAGATGCAAGCGGCATTGGTCACACCCTCTATTGAATTAATTGCAACTTCAATTTCTCCCAATTCAATTCTATTCCCTTTATGTTTTATTTGGAAATCCTTTCTTGAAAGAAACATCAACTCGCCTCGTTCATTATACTTAGCGATATCTCCGGTCTTGTAAATACGGTCAAAATAATGAGGATTAAGAGGATTTTGTACGAACACTTCGCTCGACTTCTCGAAATTGTTGTAATAGCCCAGTGCCACTCCCGACCCTCTGACGCAAATTTCGCCTGGTTCTCCGTCTTTCGCTTCTAAGCCTTCCTCAGTGATCAAAAGCACTTGTTTGTTACGGCAATTCTTCCCTATTGGGATATATTCATCATCATTAAACTGTCTGTCAACTATATAATAAGTGCAGTCTACTGAAATTTCGGTAGGACCATAAAGATTGGCAAAAGTCACTCCATTCAATTTATCCATCCACACATTGAGCTGCTTTGCCGGCATTGCTTCTCCGGCAAATGTCACCAAACGTAGATGTTGTGGCAATGTTGTTTCGAGTATTTTGCTGTTTCCAATCAGCATGATTGCTGATGTGGCCCAAAGTATTGCAGTGACTCTTCTTTCATTCAGAAACGGAATAAGCAGCTTGGGGAAACTGAAATATTTCCTTCCGATTACATTGAGGGTTGCTCCCGCTTTAAGGCAGATGGCAATATCTTTAACGGAGCCGTCAAAGTAGAAGGGCGTTTGATTCCCCAAAGAATCCGATTCTGAGAAATTAAATGTATCTACGAGCCAATTGGCCAAATCCAACATGCCCCTATGAGGCACTACCACTCCTTTTGGTACTCCCGTAGAACCACTTGTAAAGATTGCATAGACCGGGTCAAGGTCTATAATTTGACAACGAAGTTTCCCAAGCATGTCAGCCTTTGCGATTTCGGGATGCAAAGTTGCAAACGAATAGTCAATCAGCGGAATATTTAAATTTAGATTCTCTGCCAATATCTTATCTTTAGGCGTACACGTTACTGCTGCTATCGGGTTAAGCGTATCGCAAATAAGTTGGATTCTTTCCTGAGGCATCTTGTTATCTATAGGCACATAAAAATTGCCCGATGCCGAGACTCCCATAAATCCCGCCAGACACTCGATTGTGCGATCCGTAAAGACCAAAACAGGCTTTCGAATAGAAGACTCCGTCTCCGTTGCAATCATAGTGCCTATAATGAGTGCAGCCGTATGCCACTCCTTAAACGTCATAGCCTGTTTGTCGTCTGCTATGGCAGTTTTGTTGGGCCATATACCCGCAGCTCTTTCAAGTAAATCAAAGATATTGGTTGTCATTACTTGTCAATATATAATTGATTGGGATTAGTAAAGAGACCTTCATCAAAAATTTCATCATCTTCAAAAATGGGAAGAATGTCTGAAGTTTTGATGTCAAACGATGCAACCCCGTAAGATACACCTATCCCGAAGCCACATGCCATAACTCGGATGATAGAGTTGCTGTTGTCATCTCCATATCGGTCGCAAAGCGAACCGATGGCAGAGGCACCAGATGTGTTCCCATATCTGTCGAGGGTTATTGGCATTTTACCAAAATCTATTTTGGTCTTTTTTGCTATCTGCTGCAAAATGTAGAGATTGGCTTGGTGGAATGCAAAACAGTCGTAGCTTTCTGGGGTTGTTTCTGTCTTTGCCCAAAATTCTTTTATTATTCTCGGCACATCAAAAATGGTAAAGGTAAACACTGAAGTGCCGCGTATGAAGGAATTCATAAGGGAACGCGGGTTTCCGTCTTCACACATAACCGGCTCATCCGAAGCGTTCAGATTCCTATAACCTCCACCCGGTATTATCATGTATTTAAACCCGCTTCCATCGCTCTTTATGAGCACTTTGATTTCATCGGCTTCCGATTCAGTCTTTTCAAGGAGCATCACTGCGCCAGCTTCACCAAAGAGCATGGCACTGCTCCGGTCTTCCTTACAAACTGATTTTCCCGCTGTATCACCTACGAATAAAAGGGCTTTCTTTACATCACTTGTTGCAATTATCGACCCCACGGTCTGCATGCCTACAACAAGAGAAGAGCATCCAAGGCTTACGTCGTAACACACGGCATCTTTCGGCAGCCCCAATCTATACTGAAGCACAAAGGCAGTGGCAGGGCGCCGATAGTCAGGACTATGCGAAGCAAATATCAAAGCCCCAATCTCTTCGGCCGATATTCCCTTTCGATCTAACAGCTCCTTAGCTGCGCGATAACCAAGATCTGAACAAGTCTGATGCTCTGAGGTGCGATGAGAGCTCTTCACACCGGTCATCTTTATAAATTTTTCAACTTCCTCCTCGCCAAATATAGGTTTATATGAGTCGGTTGAAACTTTATTGGAAGGAACAGCACATGCTATGCCACCAACTTTAATATTATTAAATCCGAAAAATGCCATCGTTAAAAACTGATTTTTTTTGCGGGATTTCCGAACACTGTGGTATCCGCTTTGACATTTGAAATAACAACACTCCCGATACCTACCACAGCATTATCCCCGATTCGTTTTGAGGGTGCAACAAGAACACCGCATCCCATATAGACGGATTCTCCCACATGCACATGTCCATTCAGAGCACACCGCCCGCTGAGAGTAGACCAGTCTCCAACGCATGCATCGTGAGCAACACTTGACCCCAAAATACTGGAAAACCGTCCTACCTTGGCATTTGCACTTACCACGCTGTTTGGCGTAAGAACTGCACCCTCGCCAATCTCTGCAAAATTATGGATTGTTGCAGATGGATGAATGAAAGTAATAAAGTACGCCCCTCTGGCAACAAGCTTTTCAACCACATATTTCTTTACTTTTGGGAAAGCAAGCGCGCAAATGAAATTTTCGTCTTCTTTTGGCTGCCAATCGTTGATGGTACCAAGAATCGGATAATTGCAGGGATAACCCTCTAAAGCCTGAAGATTGTCATCAATGAAACCTAAGATTTCCCATTGTGGAGAAACATTGTTGGCATCTGCTATATATTGAATCAGCTCGCGGCCAAATCCGCTCGCACCAACAATTATTAACTTCTTCATTATGGTTTGGTTTTCTGTTTGTTTTGGGGGCTTTCTTCAGGGGCAAAATTACTAAAAATTATGCTATAAATCAAATTTAGGACCCCTTCGCCATATATTTAAAATTAGTCTTGGGAGCAGTTATCTTACTGATGACGGTTTGACATCTAAAGGGAGCGATACATCTCGAGGGTGGCTGCCCAGACGTCGGGTCGGCTGAAGCGCTCAATTACCGACGGTCGCGCTGCTTTCGCCATCGCCTTGCGCTCAGACTCATCCGTGAGCAGCTCCTCCATGGCGGCATAAAGCGCGTCTTCATCGCCCTTAGGTACAACGATACCGTTCAGTCCAGTGGTGACTGCATCGGTGGCGCCATTCACATCGCTCACGACTACCGGCACTCCCATCGACAGTGCTTCGAGCACCACGTTAGGGAACCCTTCGCGGTATGAAGGCAATACGAAGACGTCGCTGCTCTTCAGGTAAGGGCGCACATCCGAGGTGTAGCCTGCCTCCAAAATGTTTTCATTCCTTTTTATCTCCTCTACGATTTCGGCAGGGAGGGGGTCCAGATCCTGCTCAAAATTGCCGAGGAGCACGAGCCTCGTCTCTGGATGGCGCTCGTTGAGCCGCTTGAAAGCCCCCACGAGCTCCGCCACGCCTTTATCCTTCACCAATCTTCCCATAAAGAGATAGGTAAACTTCCCGTCGGCTTTTTCCCGGAGGGGAGCTGCCGCCGCGATCACGTCAGGGGCTTCCGGATTGAAATGAGCTGTGTCCACCCCGTTGCCGCTCCCGTTGAGAATCACTTTGAGGGGTTTCTTGGTGATACGCTCCCTACGCAACACTTCAGCCACACCGTTGCTCTGCGGCACGACTTTGGTGGCGCAAAGGCAGGTGATTTTCTCCATCAGAATCAGTATCTTGCGCAGACGTCCGGTGGTGGTTTCAAAGCGCAGGCCGTTGGCGTTGTAGACGCGATGCGGCACCCGAGCCAACTTTGCGGCCATCATTGCCAGCAACGCGCCTTTCGGGGTGTTGGCGTGCACGATATCGGGCTTTTCTCGCCTGAAAAGGGTGTAGAGTTTCCTCAGCGATTTGAGGTCCGCTCCGATGCTGATTTCGCGCTTCATCGGGATGTGAAGGTGTTTCACCCCCTCGCGTTCAGCTATCTCCGCGAGCCGCCCTGTATCGTTGGCCACGAGAGTGATGTCGAAATGGTCTGAAAGATAGCGGATTTGCCCCTTGAGCAATCCCAGCGTGATGTCGTGGGCCGTAATCCTGAACAGCTTTTTCATCCGGCAAAACTTTTGATGGAATGATTATTTCTTAATAGCGTGTATAAGCTTGTAAGTGAATTTGATTCCGAAAATCTTGGCAAAGAGAGCGATAAACCATTTCAGAGAGACCGGCACTTTCCTGAAAGTCTTCCACGGAAGGTATCTCTTCATGTAATCCGAGAACAGCTTCCCGTCATATTCCTTGCTTCTTAAGATGATGGAAACTTTCCCAATGCGAGAGTGCCACACCAGGCTCTCCAATTCCCCATAATTAATATTGGCAATCATCCAATCCAAAATAAATATTTGATTATGGATGGTTGCAAGATTATAATAATGACTTAAGCTGTTGGCTTCCGGGTCGTAACAATAATGATAAAGACAATCGTTAATAAATTCAACCTTTAACGGGCCAGACGACAGCACCTTACAGGTAAACAGAGCATCTTCGCCACTGTTGATTCCCGGTTCAAAATAGAGGCCATTTTCTTTTATGACTGACATTCGTACTAATTTACCCCAAGACGAATTGTTATTATTTAATAATAGCTTGAGTAAAATTCTCGAACTTTCAGTCTCTGAAGTCTGAAAATTTGATTCTGAACTTTCACCGGTAGCATCATTATCTTTAAAGAAATTGAAAATCACTACATCAGCATTCTTCTCCTTAGCTGTCTTGTAGGCTTTCTCATAAGCAGTTGGCTCAACCCAATCATCTGCATCGCAATGTATAATGTATTCACCCCTTGCGTTATTCAGTGCGGTTTGGCGTGCTTTTCCCAATCCTCCGTTTGGAGTAGAAATGGTCTTGAACCGTGGATCGGCTTTGCTGTACTCTTCACAAATAGCGCGGCTTCCGTCGGTGCTTCCGTCGTCTACAAGGATAAATTCGATATCTTGCAGGCTCTGATTCTTTAAAGAGTCGAGGCAACGCCTGAGCACTTTCTCTTTATTGTAGATCGCAACGCCAACTGAAACGGAGGGTGATGAGTCCATATATTGTTTATTTTAGATTACAAACCACGTTATTCTGAAATTCAATCCTTCGTAAATAAGGAGCGGAAGCGGTGCGTACCATAGATCGGGAGTCACCATGCGAGGAGCGTTGAAGAACAGATAAGCAATGGAATAAAAATTAAAGAATGCGAAGGAATAAATCCACTGCTTCGCATTCAGTTGCAGTCTATTGATTAGCAACGGGAAGAGGACAAACAGCGAGCACCATGCTAAATTTACGAATCTCATAGCAGTGTCGGTCAATGCCATGCTGAAAAGAGCCGTAATGCTCAATATGATGGTGAATAGGAAGAGATTGCGGGTAAAAGCCGACAACGTCTTAAAATTGGTTTTATAAATCAAAATCAGCAGTGAGAGCGTCAAGCCTATTTTGCTTATAATATTGAAAATTGTGGTGAAAAGGATATTGGCTGCCCTGTACGCTGTTTGCTCATGTTGGATGGCTGATGTCTCGGGAGAAGTATACGCGTTGATTTTAACTTCAAGAGCTTCGTTGTCGATATCCAACATATCGATATATCCCTGCGCAAATTGTCCCAGGTTGATAAAAGAGACTACGAATGCGATTATAAGTAACGGAATGGACAAGTTTTTAATCTTGAATATTTTCCCAAGAAAGACGTACACTACAAAAGCCCCGGAAGCAACGATCAACGAGAAGTGAATAAAACAAGGTATCAACGCACCGATGGCCCACAACCGTTTCCCTTTTATAAAATTGATTGCAGAGAGTAAGAACAGCAACCCACCGGTATAGAACCTAACTCCGGTCATGTGGACCAGCGAAATGTTGCTGATTACTATCAGCACATAAAGATAGAAGCCAAAAGATCTTGTCGTCGGCCAGAATTTATAGACGTTTACGAATACGGCATAAGAGAGGACTCCATAGATCAGCCCGATAAAAGCGCAGAGTATCTTTGGATTGGAAGTGAAAGGGGAGAGATAGTAGAATAGGAGGGAAGAATATAGGTCCGGTCTATCTCCTTCATTATATAGGTCGAAAGCATTCGAAGCATTGTATGCCGTTTGGAATTTATAACCGATTCTGGCGATATCGGCACTTATCAGCTCGAAGTGGTTGCAATAGCCGAACAGGGCATAAAAAGCAATGAAGATAAACGCCAGCGCAGGCTTGCGGATGTCGCTCAGGCTGTAGACAAACGCAAAGAACGGGAAAAATATGAAGAACAGTATCGGGAGTATCATACGAAGCGGTGGATTACGGCTCTGAACGGAGCGCTCGTCAGCCAAAGGAGGAGCCCATAGATTATTGTGAAAATAGCAACTCCCGGCAATACATTGATAATCAAAGCGCCGAGATTGACGGCGGCAGAGGTGGGGAAGAAGGGAGCTATGTAGCCGGTGGCAATCCATGCTGCTGCCATCGTGACGCTCAGATTGAGCATCTTCGCCCAGAAGTTTCCGAACCCCGTTTTGAGCTTATATTTGAAGAGGTAGAAAGGTTTCCACCCGAATGCGATAATCACGATGCTGATCAAGACTCCGGCAATGACTCCGTTGAGACCCCAGAGGATACCCAGCCAGACGGAGAGCCCGATATTGATCACGACCTCGGCAATCGACGCCCATACGTCGCCGAAATATCCATAGGCAGAGAGAAAATCGTAGACCACGTAGCGGTTTACGTAAAAGAAGAATTGCGCCACGAGCAGCCCGAGCGTAAGGGGCTCGAGAAGATATTCAGCCCCGAGCCACCAGGAGATGAACAGTTGGCCTCCGTGCCACATCCCAAAGCAAAGCACTCCGATAACATAAAACCGTATGGCGAAAAGCTGGTCGAACACCTTGAGGATATGTCCTTTCTCGCTGGTATGAACCAGGTTCCCAATCCCTGCCAACATCCCGTTGAACATTGCAGAGAGCAGGCTGATGATACCATTTATCAGGATCATATAGTTGCCGTAAAGCGTAACCAGTGTGAGGGTGGAGAGTCCGTAGATGATGATGGGACTTGTCTGGAACAGTACGAAGCCCGAAATCTTCTGCACAAACAGCTGCTTTATTTTTTTGATTATTTCGGGATACTTCTTCCTCAACGTTTTGAACCCTTCCTGGCATTTCTCCAATGCCGGGAAGGTCTTCTTTACCGTGAGATGCAGGCTGAACGAGGCTATGCAGGCGAATCCGACTTCCAGTCCAAGCCACCAGAAGTATGGGTAGGGGAACAGTTCCATAGCCAGAATCTGAGCCACCACCTTGCAGGCCACCACCAACTTATAAGAGAAGATGATCTTATAATTCTGCTGGTTGGCGCTGAGCAGGAACTGCTTGTAGTTGAAGAAATATCCGATAAGCGAGGAGAAGAGGAGCACACTGAAGGAAGCGTAGGCATACCAAAGCGGGAGCTCCATCTTCTTGAATATGAAGGGGAAAAATCCCATCAAAACAGCAGCTGCAAGGATAATCAGACCTCCGATGCGCCGATAGAGATGACCGTTGAGAGTGACTATTCTATTTATCTCGTCGTAATTGTTTTCGTGCAGCGGTTTGTAAAGAGATGTGGCGATGGCTGTCCAGACACCCATCTCGGCAAGATTGAGGAATTGGAGCAGGTTGACGGCCGTGGTATTGAGACCCAAAATCTCCGTGCCGAGATATTTCAGGAAGATAACACGCGAATAAAATTCCAGAACAAGGTTGATGAAATACATCCCCATTGCCGCGGAGCTGTTCCATACGCTTTTCCTTGTTCTCGAAATGGCCGTCATTTCTATCCTGATACTTTGCTAATTATCAATGATTAATTGATAAAGGTTAGCTTTGTTTCCCGGTAGCAAGAATGTTTTTCAAAATTTCTTGCGGAGCGTTCATCGGTGTGTCGTGCCAATTCCCTTCGCGATCGAAGTAGCCGCCAGCGCCTAAAATGGCTTCATGTGAGAACCCATAAGACATCTCCACAATCTTCCCAAGTCCGGTGCGATTGTCAACAACATAATCGAATCCGTTACATTGGAGCTTCAAATCATCCGCCGTCTTGAAGGCGGAGTCAATTATCTGCTTGGTAATCTTGCTATGATCGTATTGGAACGTGCCACCTCCGGATGCACGGAAGTCATGGCTTCTAATGGGCCGCATAAAATAGGAGAGCTTGTCGCCAACCACGGCGATTTTGAGGTCAAAACCATCGTTGGGGATAAACTCCTGGAGATACACATATCCCTTCTCTTTGGGGAACTTTTTAGCCCCGCGGAGCGTGCGGAAGAATTCGGGCGCACGCTTCGCCTTTGCCACAAATGTAGCCCAGTCTTTCGAGGCGCGTATGTTTGACGAGGTCTTATACATCAAACTCGGCGCGGCGTTTAACCCGTTTCCGAACATCTTTGAGGCATAACCCATGAGTTGGGATTTGCTTTTGATCATCTTGACGTTGTGGCTCCCTGAGCCGCTGCGGAGCTTGGCCACAATGGGGAACTCTATGTCGCCTCTTTCGATTGCCTCCTCTATCGTTTTTTTGTAGAAAAACAAGAACGATTTAGGTATCGGTGCTCCGATTGCCTCCAGAGCCAGCATCTCGGCCACCTTGTCGTCGAAATGCCAGGCGTCGTCGAAATTGGGGAACGTCTTCAACCCGAGAATCGATGCCGTATAGAATATATGCCGGGCCATCAGCATGTCGCGGAAGTTGTATTGCCCGAAATGATAAAGCAAAACGTCAAACTCTTTCAACGTCTCCACGATATCTTCCACCTCATAAAGATTGATAATCTGATAATCGATATTATTTTCGATACAATACTCCTCCCACGGTCTCACCCAGGAAGTGGAATGCATTTTTTGCGATTTGTCGCCTTGAATCAATACTCTCATATAGTTTTTATTAGAGGTTTTGGGTTGTGTCGGGGAGGAAGTGGGAGGTTTTTACGTCGAAGATTACGTGGTCGGGATTGAGGAGCGGGGTGATGTCAAGGCCGGAGAAGGCTTCGTGGGCCACGGCCAGAATCACGGCTTCGAAGTCGGCCTTCGCCGGCAGCTCGGTGAGGATCTCGATCCCATACTCTTTCCTGACGTCGTCCTTGTCGGCATAGGGGTCGTAGACGGTGACGTTCATGTTATACTCCTTTAGCGCCTTCACGATATCGATGACCTTGGTGTTGCGCACGTCGGGGCAATTCTCCTTGAACGTGAACCCGAGCACCAGCACGTCGCTGCCAAGCACCTTGATTCCCTTCTTGAGCATGAGCTTTATGACGCGGTCGGCCACATAGGGGCCCATGCTGTCGTTCATCCGGCGTCCGGCCAGGATGATTTCGGGATTATAGCCGTATCTTTGGGCGCACTGTGCCAGGTAATACGGGTCGACGCCGATGCAATGGCCGCCCACAAGCCCCGGCTTGAAGGGGAGGAAATTCCACTTGGTGGAGGCCGCCTCCAGCACGTCGGCCGTCTCTATCCCCATGAGATGGAATATCTTGGCCAATTCGTTGACGAACGCTATGTTGATGTCACGCTGCGAATTTTCAATCACTTTGGCACCCTCGGCCACCTTGATGGTAGGCGCCAGATGTGTGCCGGCGGTGATCACGGAAGAGTAAACCGAATCAACCAGCCTTCCCACCTCCGGAGTGGAGCCCGAGGTCACCTTCTTGATCTTGTCTACGGTATGCAGTTTGTCGCCGGGGTTGATGCGCTCGGGAGAGTAGCCGGCATAGAAATCACGGTTGAACTTCAGGCCCGACACCCTCTCCACCACCGGGATGCAGTCGTCTTCGGTAACGCCTGGATAGACGGTGGATTCATACACCACTATAGCACCCGGGCTAATCACCTTCCCCACAGTCTCGGACGCACCGATAAGCGGCCGGAGGTCGGGATTGTTGTTTACATCCACCGGGGTGGGGACGGCCACAACGTAGAAGTTGCAGTCGCGGATGTCGTCTATATTCGAAGTGCACACCAGGCCATGATTCCTGATTGCGTCCTGCAGAAGCTCGTCGGAGACCTCGAGCGTGGAGTCGTGTCCCTCCATAAGCTCCTTGACGCGGCTCTCCTTCATGTCGAACCCCACGGTGGGATATTTCGTGGAGAAGAGACGGGCCAGCGGCAAACCGACGTAGCCCAGACCTATGACGCAGATTTTGATTTGTTGCATAATGGCGTTAATGTGTGAAATTTCTTAAGATTGAGTATCAAAGGTTTTCGCGATACCACTCCACGGCCTGCTCCAGCCCCGTGCGGATGTCGAACCGCGGGGCATACCCGAGCAGCTGGCGGGCCTTGTCGATGGAGGCGAGGGAGTGGGGGATATCGCCGGCTCTCACCGGCCCGTATTGCGGCTCTATTTTCAATATCTCGGCATCGTGGCGCCCCAGAAACTCCTTGAGCAGCCCCACCAGCTGATTGATGGTGGTGCGCTCGCCGAAGGCGGTGTTGTAGATCTGATTTACGGCCTGAGGATTGTCGGTGGTCATCGCCAGCATGTTCATCAGCAGCACGTTGTCGATATACGTGAAGTCGCGGCTGTATTCGCCGTCGCCGTTGATTACAGGCCGCTCGTGATTCTGCAGCTTCTTTACGAAAAGTGGGATGACGGCGGCATAGGCCCCGTGGGGGTCCTGACGTCGGCCGAACACATTGAAATAGCGCAAACCGATGTATTCCATCCCGTAGGTACGGGCGAAGACATCGGCATAAAGCTCGTCTACATACTTTGTGATGGCATAAGGGGAAAGCGGACGCCCGATCACGTCTTCGCGCTTGGGGAGCGAGGTACTGTCGCCGTATGTAGACGACGAGGCAGCGAAGATGAAGCGTTTCACCCCTGCGTCGCGCGCAGCCACCAGCATGTTGAGGAATCCCGAGATGTTGACGGCGTTGGTGGTGATGGGATCCTTAACCGAGCGGGGCACCGAGCCGAGCGCGGCTTCGTGAAACACGTATTCTATCCCCTCAACACTCCTGCGGCAGGCGTCCAGGTCGCGGATGTCGCCCACGATGAGTTCAAACCTCCCGTTGAAACGCTGGAGCAGCGGGGTGACGTTTTCCCATTTACCGGTGGAGAAATTGTCGAGGCAGCGCACGTCGTATCCCTGGTCGAGCAGAAATTCGCATAGGTTCGAGCCTATAAACCCGGCTCCCCCGGTAACTAATATTTTGGCATTCATACAGTCAGACAGTTTTGCGGTATCAAGTAAGTCATTTCATCATCGGTAAAGCCGACGGTAAACACCTCTTTGCGGCATAAGCTACCCTACAAAATAGGGTCTGCTTTTCCTGATTGCAAAGTTACCTACTTTAATTGACTTGACCAAATTCAGCGGGGCAATTCCGCTGAAAATCATGAAGTACGGAGAGGGATGCCTCGGAGTGGAACGAGGCTTGGTTGGCGCTATTTTGCGCGGGTGGATTTGGCGTAGTGCTTGCAGAAGGCGGTGAGGCCGCAGTTGAGGCAGTCGGGACGCCTCGCCTTGCACACGTAACGGCCGTGAAGGATGAGCCAATGGTGTGCTTTCGCCAATTTCTCTTCCGGGAAATGTTTCACCAGGGTCTTCTCAGTGGCATGAGGATTCTTTGAATTGTTGGTGAGGCCGATGCGGTTGCTGACCCGAAAGACATGGGTGTCTACAGCCATGGCGGCTTCTCCCCACACCACGGCCAGCATCACGTTGGCCGTCTTGCGTCCCACGCCCGGCAGGCGCATCAGATTGTCGATGTCGTTGGGGAGTTCACCTCCGAATTCGTCCACAATCATACGCGCTGCCTTCAGAAGATGGCGCGTCTTGTTGTTGGGGAAGGTTACGCTTTTGATATATTCATACACCTCCTCTTCCGTGGCCCGGGCGAGATGAGCCGCCGTGGGATACGCCTCGAAGAGGGGAGGGGTAACGATATTGACACGTTTGTCGGTGCATTGCGCCGATAGGATCACGGCCAAAAGGAGGTGAAACGGAGTGTCGTACTCCAACTCGGTTTTCGGGTCGGGCATCGTGGCTTCAAACCACTGCGACACTCCTTCGAAACGCTCCTTTACCGTCATCTTGCTGCATCGAATTCGTGAAGGAATCTCACGTCGTTTTCTGAGAAGAGACGCAGGTCGGTGACGCGATATTTCAGGTTGGCGATGCGTTCTATACCCATGCCGAAAGCGTAGCCGCTGTATACTTCGGGGTCTATACCGCAGGCCTTGAGCACGTTGGGGTCTACCATTCCGCAACCGAGGATCTCAACCCAACCGGTGCCTTTGCAGAGGGCACACCCTTTGCCGCCGCAGATGTTGCACGAGATATCCATCTCGGCCGAGGGCTCGGTGAAGGGGAAATAAGACGGGCGAAGACGTATCTGCGTCTCGGGGCCGAACATCTCTTTGGCAAACTGTAGGAGCACCTGGCGCAGGTCGGCGAAAGAGACGTTTTTGTCGATATAAAGGCCTTCCACCTGATGGAAGAAGCAGTGGGCGCGGGCCGAGATGGCCTCATTGCGGTAGACACGCCCCGGGCATACGATGCGGATGGGGGGCTGTGTCTTCTCCATTACCCGGGTCTGCACGCTCGAGGTGTGGGTGCGGAGCAGGATGTCGGCCGGGTCGCGCGAGATGAAGAAGGTGTCTTGCATGTCGCGGGCCGGATGGTCGGCGGGGAAATTGAGCGAGGAGAACACGTGCCAGTCGTCTTCAATCTCCGGCCCCTCGGCGATTGTGAATCCCATGGAGGCGAAGATCGAAAGCATCTCACGCTTCACAAGCGAGAGGGGGTGGCGTGTGCCGAAGAGGCGAGGGGTGGCCGTGCGTGTGAGGTCAACGGCATCGTCGTCGGAGTCGGCATCGGCCAGGGTTTCGCGCAGGGTGTTGATCTTCTCCGTGGCGAGGGTCTTGAGCTGATTGATGGCTTGCCCCACTTCGCGTTTGCTCTCGGCGGGAACGTTGCGGAAGTCGGCCATGAGGAGCGTTATGGCTCCCTTCTTGCCGAGATATTTTATTCTCAGCTGCTCGACGTCTTGCAGCGACGCTGCCGTCAGGGCCGAGATTTCGTCGGTCAATTGTGATATTTTCTCAAGCATAGTATATAATCAACGCTGATATGTGTGATTAAATTGTCTGTTCTACGTTCCAGACGAAAGCCCGCAGGCCGAGGAGGGGCTTGTTGTCGTTGAGCTCTTTCAATCTCCTCAGGAGGGGGTCCACCTGGCGGTCTTCCACAATAGTGATGATGGCCTGGGCCAGAGCCGGCCACGCGTGGCTGCCGTAGTGAGGCTCACCGTCCACCGAGCCGCGCCCCTGCACATTGCCGAAGGCCGTGAAGCCTCGGCAATTTTGGCGTGTCAGAGCGTCGATGATGGCCTCATGGTGGGCCTGGTCGTAAGTTATGAATACTGATTTCATTGATTATCCGGATTTTCTGTTTCGTTTGCTGAAGCCTTGGCCTGGAGCTGCTTGCGGAATTTGCGGCGCTGAGCCTTCACACCGTTGCCGGCAAAGACGCAATAGAGCACGGGCACGAAGAGAAGCGTGAGGATGGTGGAGAACGTGAGACCACCGATCACGGCAGTACCCATCGGTCGCCACATTTCGGCACCCTGCCCGCTGCCCACTGCCATCGGCACCATACCGAGGATGGTGGTGAGTGTGGTCATGATTACGGGGCGCAGACGCGAACGGCCGCCGTCGATCACGGCATTGCGTATAGAGAGGCCGCGCTCGCGGTTGAGCGAGATGTAGTCGATGAGCACGATACCGTTCTTCACCACGATACCGATAAGCATGATGGCGCCGATCATCGACATCACGTTGAGCGTATGGCCCGACAGGAAGAGGATGATGAAGACACCCGAGAAGGCAAACAGGAGCGAGGTCATGATGATGCCCGGGTAAGTGAGGCTCTCAAACTGAGCAGCCATCACGATGTAGACCAGAATGATGATGAGCACGCCGAGCAGCAAGAGGTCGCGGAACGAATCCTGCTGGTCTTCGTAACTACCGGCCACACCGATGCTGATGCCCGAGGGGAGGTCCATCTTGTCGATCTCAATCTCTGCGGCGGTCACAACTTCACTCAAAGGCACACCGTCGACTACGGTGGATACCGTGATCAGACGCTCGCGGTCTTTACGCTCGATGGTAGGAGGCGTGAAGCGTTCCACCACCTTGCCGAGGTCTTTTATCTTGACGCCTACGCCGCGCGGAGTCATCACCGTGATGTTCTCTATATCTTCGATGGTGGTGCGCTCGTTGGGCGCATACATCACCTTGATGTCGTATTCCTCGCCGTCCTCGCGGAACTGGGAGGCCGTCGCGCCGTTGATCCTGTTGCGCAGGGCATTGGCCGCCGTGGCGAGGTTCAGTCCGTAGATTGAGAGCTTTTCGCGGTCGAAGTCCACCTGATATTCAGGCTGATAGTCCGAACGCGAGATAGTGATGTCGGCCGTGCCGGGAATTCCTTCCAGGATGGTCTTGAGATCCTGAGCCACAGAGTCGGTCTCCTCGAAGTCGTAGCCGTAGATTTCGAAGTCTACCACACTCTGGCCGCCCATACCCGTGCCGCGGCCACCGCCTACATTCACCTGGGCTTTCTTGAATTCCGGGAAGTTTTCATTGATGTCCTGGCGCATGTCGGCCGCTATCTCTTTGATGCCGCGCGTACGGTCGCCCGGGTTGGAGAGGCGTATGTTCATTGAGGCGATATGCGGACCGTTGTCTTGCAACGAAGCGAACGTATTGTCGGAAGAAGCCGGACCTACGGTGTAGCTGATCACCTGGATTTCAGGATATTTGGCGCGCCACATGGAGTCGAGGCGTCCTACGGCGTCTTCAGCCTGTTCCACTCTTGAACCGATCGGAAGCTCGAGGCTTACCCCGATACGGGCGTTGTCGTTGGTGGGGAAGAACTCAGTACCTACGAAGCGCATCAGGAAGATGGACCCGACGAAGATACCCAGACAGATGATGATGGTCACGGTCTTGTGGCCTACCACCACCTTGAGCAGACGGGCATAGGCGTTGTCAAACTTGTCGAGGCCCTTCTGGATGGGCGAGAAGAAGAGGTTGTAGAGCTTTCCGTGCTTCACCCCGCGCTTGAGCCACTGAGAGCAGAGCATCGGAGTGAGCGACAGGGCGCAGCAGGTAGAGATGATCATCATGATGGTCACCATCCAGCCGAGCTGACGGAAGAGAACGCCGGTCATACCGGTCACCAGCGTGAGCGGGAAGAACACCGCGATAAGCGTCAGCGTGGAGGCGATAACCGAGATGGCCACCTCGTTGGTGCCGTGGACGGCCGCCTGTTTCGGGTCGGCGCCGCGCTCGATGTGGGTCGTTACGTTTTCAAGCACCACAATGGCGTCGTCCACCACCATACCAATCGATATGGAGAGTGCCGAGAGCGACACGATATTCAGCGAGTTGCCTGTGGCGTAAAGGTAGATGAACGAGGCGATGAGAGACACCGGAATAGTGATCACGATGATCATGGTGGCCCTCCAGCGTCCGAGGAATATGAACACAACCACCATCACGAAGAGCAGCGCGTAGAGCACGGTCTCTTCGAGAGAGGCGATGGTGTTGCGGATGTTGTCGGAGGTATCTACGATCACGCCGAGCTTGACGTCGGAAGGAAGATTCTTCTGAAGCTTGGGAAGCATCTTCATCACCTGCTCGGAGATGTTCACCGAGTTGGCGCCGCTCTGCTTCTGGATGATGATGATGGCGCCTTCCTCGCCCTGGATGTAGGATTGCTGGGTGCGTTCCTCAAGCGAGTCGACCACCTTTGCCACGTCGCGCAGATAGACGATGTTGCCGTTGGCTGATCCCACCGGCAGGTCGTTGAGCTGGGCTGAGTTTTTGAACTCTCCCTGCACTCGGAGCGCGTACGTGTTGGAGCCCACGTCGAAAGCGCCACCCGGCACATTGAGGTTTTCAGCCGCTATGATGCTCGAAATCTGCTCCACCGAGAGATTGTATGCCTCGAGGCGTTTCGGGTCCACATACACGTGGATCTCTCGCTTCGGCGCACCCGAGATCGACACCGTACCTACGCCGTCGATACGCGCCAGAGGATTCACCACCGCGTCGTCGAGGATCTTGTAGAGACCCTGCATGCTCTCCTTGGCCTGCACCGAGAGGAGGCAGATGGGAATCATGTCTGTAGAAAACTTGAAGATGATGGGGTTCTCCGCATCGTCGGGAAGCATCGACTCCACCATATCGAGTTTGTCTCGCACATCGTTGGTCAGCACGTCGATGTCGTAGCCATATTCAAACTCAAGAGTTATGACAGAGGTGTTCTCGCGACTCTGCGACGTGATATGTTTCAGATGCTCTACTGAATTGAGCGTGTTTTCAAGAGGCTTGGTTACGTTCTGCTCAATATCTTCGGCGCTCGCACCCGGATAGATCGTGATCACCATGATGGTGTTGGTGTCGATGTCCGGATAGAGGTCGATCGGGAGCTTAACCAAGGAGAAAAGTCCGAGGATGATGACTGCCACGAAACAAAGGGTGGTCATCACAGGACGTTTTACCGCTGAACCGTAAAGTGACATTTGGTTAAGGGGTTATATTGTTATGAATAATAGTGAGGATCGCTTATTAGAAATGGTTGAAAAGATTATTTGGCCACGCGCACTTCCATGCCGTCGGCGAGCTTCGACTGACCGCTCACCACAACCTGGGCACCGTCTTCCACACCCGAGATGATCTCGTAGGCATTGTCGATTCTCTGGCCGAGTTCCACCTTGTTGTAAGTGACTTTTCCGTCTTTATAGACGTATACATACTGGTTGCCTGAACCGGGCTGCTTCACCACAGCTTTGTCGGGAACCACCACGTGGCGAGCCTCGCCGAGGTTGAGGGTGATGCGGCCGAACATGCCGGGGAGCACCTTGCTGTCGGGGTTGGGGAGCAGCACTTCGATGCCGAAGGTGCGTGAGCTTGTGTCGATCGTGGGCGATACCATCGATACCGTGCCTTCAAACACCTGGTCGCCGTAAGTGTCGAACGTGCAGTCGGCCTTCATCCCTTTATGCACTTTCGAGAATTCACTTTCAGAGATGCTGGCCACTACCTTTACGGGCTGCACTTTGGCTATGGTGAGGATGGGGAGGGCGCCGGTCATGTCGCCCGGATCGTAGTTGCGTGCCGTTACCACACCCGAGATGGGAGCGGTGAGCACCGTGTTCTCCCTGGCGTTGCGCAGTGTGCGCTCTGCTGAGGCAAGATTGTTTTTAGCCGTGATCAGCTGGGTCTCCATAGCATCTACATTCTGCTTTGTGCCGCCGCCGATCTTAAAGAGTTCCACAGCGCGGTTGTAGTTGGTCTGCACGTTGTCGAGGTTGGCCTTCGCATTGGCCACCTGTGTCTCGTAACCAACGATATTGACGTCGTCGAGAACCACCAGTTTCTGTCCCTTCGACACATTCATACCCTCGTCTACGTAGATCTCCTTGATGCGGTTGGGCATCGAGGATGAGATATTGTTGATCAGATCGGGGTCCACAGAAGCTGTGTAGACGCCTTTCTGCACCACGTCGGTTTCATAGACGGTTTCGAGTTTCACTATGGGTGCCTCTTCTTCCGCTTCTTCCGCGGTTTGAGAAGATTTGTTGCCTGAACAGCCGCTGAGCGCCATTGCTGCGAGGATACCGGCAAAGCAGGCGGCCGTAATCTCTTTGTTGAATTGCATTGTTATGTCGTGTTAATTTTTTCTCTTTTTGGTTTATTTTTCCCCTTCTTCCGTGGTGAAGTAGTCTTCCTTCCCGAGCAGGTTGTCGAGTTCGGATGAAGATACCAGGAAATTGTAGATTGCCTGATAGTAGGCCAGCTGGGCCGAGGTGTCGGCCAATTCGGCGTCGCGCAGGTCCAGATATGTGGCCGCGCCTATTTCAAAACTCTTCTGCATGATGGAGTGGGCCTTCTTGGCCTGCTTCATGCTCTCTTCGCTCGACGAGATTTGCTGCGCTTCGCGGTTGATGTTGTCGAGGGCGAGCTCCACCTGCATATTGAGCGAATTCACGAGATATTCCCGTTGGAAATCAAGCTCTTTGAGCTGCACCTGGGCCTGCTTCACAGCAAAATATTTCGACCCTCCCGAGAAGATGGGCACGTTGAGCGCCAAGGCTACCGTCGAGTAGGGGTTGAACTGCTGGTTCTTCAGGGCGTTGCCGTTGCTCAGAGCAATCCAGTTGATGTTATATGAGGCTCCCAGCGTCGGTATCCATGCGAATTTGCGCAGGGTGACGGTCTTTTCGAGCATCTTGCGTTGAATGTCGAGAGAGCGCAGGGATGTATTGTTGGAGATGTTGTCGCCGGCTCCAAGAGGATAGGCATACATGTCGCGCTGGAGCTCGGCCAGAGTTACGTTCGGCTCGATCTCCACGGCATAGTCGATCCCCATGAGCACCTTGAGCTGGAGCTGGCATTGCTTCACGGCGATGTCGGCCTGAAGCAGCTCGGGTTCGAGGTTCTTCACCGCCACCGACGAACGCAACACGTCATATTCCGAGGCGGTGCCGTATTCAAACTGCTGGGCGTAGAGGTCGGCGTTGAATTTTGTGATCTCGTAGTTCTCCTGGAGCACCTGCCTTGAGGCGATGGCCAGAAGAAGGGCGTAATATGCTTTGTTCACCTGGTCCACAAGGTCGAGCTTCGAGGCGCGGGCGCTCTCCCAAGCCGAGAGAATCTGCACGTCGCTGATCTGGATGCTCTTCCAAAGCGAAGCCGAGATTATGGGCATCGAGGCAGTGAATCCGAAGTTCCAAGTGTTTTGGCTACCTACCTTCAGGTTCTGGCTCTGTCCTCCGAAATCCATTCTCATGGTCTGGAGGTCAATTGTGCGCTGATATGCGCCCGAGAAGTCGATTGAAGGGAAGAGAGAAGCCCGCACTTCCTTCTTGGAGTAGTCGAGGCGGTTCACTTCAAGATTGGCAATCCTTATGGTGGGATTGTCCTGCAGGGCAATGGCGATACATTCTTCGCGCGAGATGCGCAGGGGCGCGGCCTTCGATACGGCCACGGGGTCAACCACGGCAATGGCGGGATCGGCCGCCACATTGTCGGTCATCGTCTGCCCGAACGCGGCAATCGGCGTAAGCACCACGCTTCCCACGATTGCCAGGTAGAGACTCTTGTCGTAAAGTTTCATTGTTGTTTATAGGGTCTTTCGTTTTGATTCTTTTTCAAGTGATGTCTTTTGTCAGATTCTCAAGCACTTTTCGGCCTTTGTCGCTTGCTATGCTCCGCAGGAAGCCCACGATGATGCTGTCGAAGACGCGCTGGAGGGTGATTCCGGCCGGAAAGAGCTCTTCCACACGCTTCAGCGCCTCCATCTGCAGCCCGATCATCCGCCCTTGCACCTCATAATCCACGTCGGGGCGAAACATCCCTTGCTCCACGCCCAGCCGGTAAAGGTGCATCATCTTCTCGTGATGGACGTCGCGCGTATGGTCGTAGGCCTGGCGTTTATCTTTGTAAAGATGGTCCATATCGCGATAGAAGTTGATGTTTACGGCTCCTATTAGGTCGCGGTTGTGCTTGAAAATGGTGATCAGGGCTTCCATTACGTTGTCCGACTCCGCAAATGCCTTGGTCAGATACGCCTGCGTCTGGTTGCCGAGAGCCTGAAGGGCCTCCTTAAGCATCTCGCTTTTCGAGGGGAAAACTTCGTAGAGCGTACGTTTGGATATACCGAGACGCTGGGCCACCAGGTCCATAGTGGTGGCCTTCAAGCCTTTCTCCGTAATGATAGGCAATATCTTGCCGATCATCTGTGATCGATTGTCCTGAAGCGAATCGGGATGTTGCATTGAAGCGTCAAGTGGCTACGAATAGAAACTTGGCGCAAAATTACAACAAAAATGTGAGATATAAAAACTTTTTTTAGGAAAAAAGTTTTTTGCGCAGGTGTGCGAGCATATCCTGCGTCATGCCGTCAAGGTCATATTCCGGCTTCCAGCCCCATTCTTCGCGGGCGCAGGAGTCATCGAGGTTGTCGGGCCAAGAGTCGGCTATCTGCTGGCGCAGGGGGTCGAGCTTGTATTCCATGCGGAATTCGGGCACATATTCCTTGATCTTGGCATAGATGATTTCCGGGTCGAAGCTCATCGAGGCAATGTTGAATGAATTGCGATGCACAAGTTTCGAGGGGTCGGCCTCCATTATCTCGATGGCAGCTCGCAGGGCGTCGGGCATATACATCATGTCCATGAACGTGCCCGGCTTGAGCGGACATTCGAACGTGTCTCCCTTGACGGCCGCATAATAGATGTCTACGGCGTAGTCCGTTGTGCCGCCGCCCGGAGGGGCAACGTAAGAGATGAGGCCGGGGAAGCGCACTGAACGGGTGTCTACCCCGAAGCGGCGTGCATAATAGTCGGAGAGGAGCTCGCCGCTCACCTTCGTCACGCCATAGATGGTTTCAGGGCGTTGGATGGTGTCCTGCGGAGTGTCTTTCTTTGGGGTGTTGTTGCCGAAAGATCCTATCGACGAGGGGGTGAAGAGCGCACAGTTCTTCTCGCGCGAGATCTCGAGACAGTTGTAGAGGCCTCCCACGCCGATTTTCCATGCCAGCTGCGGCTTGGCTTCGGCCACGGCGCTCAGAAGAGCGGCAAGGTTGTAGATGGTGTCGATGTCGTATTTCTCCACGGCGTCGGCAATCATCGATGCGTCGGTGATGTCAACCTCCGCTGCCGGACCGCTCTCGAGCAGCTCGCCCTTCGGCTCAGCTCCTTTGATATAGCCCGCTACAACATTTCCGCCGGGATATTCCCGACGCAGACGCATGGTCAGTTCCGAACCGATTTGGCCCGTGGCTCCTATTACAAGTATATTTTTCATGTAATGTGTCAGGTATTAGATTCAGCCCTCCTCGCGAGGGTGTGAGTTGGTTTTTCACTGCAAAATTAAATTTTTTAGGGATAATAAACAAAAAAAACATTACTTTTGTAGTGAGAAAATTTTACAAACAGTAAATACCATGAAAGACAGATTTATCAAACATCTGGAGAAGGAGCTCGCAGACATTCGCGACGCCGGCCTTTATAAGAACGAACGCATCATAGTAACCCCTCAGCGCGCCGATATAGAGGTGGAGGGCTCGGAGCAGGAAGTGCTCAACTTCTGCGCCAACAATTACCTCGGCCTTTCCGACAATTCGCGCCTTATCGAGGCCGCGAAGCACGCCCTCGACGAGCGCGGCTACGGCATGAGCTCGGTGAGATTCATCTGCGGTACGCAAGACCTCCACAAAGAGCTTGAGAGAGCGATCTCGGATTACTTCCACACGGAAGACACCATCCTCTACGCGGCTTGTTTCGACGCCAACGGAGGTCTCTTCGAACCTCTCTTCACTGAGGAAGACGCAATCATCTCCGATTCTCTCAACCACGCTTCGATCATCGACGGCGTAAGACTCTGCAAAGCTAAAAGACTGAGATATGCCAACGCCGACATGGCCGATCTGGAGCGTTGCCTGCAGGAAGCGAAGGATTGTCGATTCAGGATCATCGCCACCGACGGTGTCTTCTCGATGGACGGCAATGTGGCTCCGATGGATAAGATCTGCGAGCTTGCCGAGAAATACGACGCGCTCGTGATGGTAGACGAAAGCCACTCGGCAGGCGTTGTCGGCAAGACGGGTCACGGTGTGGCTGAGCAATTCGACTGCTACGGAAGAATCGATATTTTCACCGGGACCCTCGGCAAGTCGTTCGGCGGCGCTATGGGCGGCTTCACAACCGGTCCGAAGGCCATCATCGACATGCTTCGTCAGCGCTCACGCCCCTATCTCTTCTCCAACTCGCTGGCTCCCAGCATTGTGGGTGCGAGCATTGAGATGTTCAAGATGTTGGCAGAAAGCGATGAGCTTCACACTCGTCTGATGGAAAATGTAGAATACTTCCGCTCAAAGATGCTCGAGGCAGGTTTCGATATCAAGCCCACCCAGAGCGCAATCTGCGCCGTGATGCTCTACGATGCCAAGCTGTCGCAGGATTTTGCCGCCGAGATGCAGAAAGAGGGTATCTACGTAACCGGTTTCTACTATCCCGTGGTGCCGAAAGGGCAGGCCAGAATCAGGGTTCAGCTCTCTGCCGGCCACAATCGCAAGCAGCTCGACCGCGCCATCGATGCCTTTATAAAGGTAGGGAAAAAGCTCGGCGTGCTTAAAGAAGCATAAACGATTATTTGATTGATACTGGTAGGCTCCGTAGGCAATTGCTGCGTACGGAGCCTAAACTTTCTGTCTTTGTAAATTTAGTTTGCGAAGTCTACCGAGAGACCGAACTGAAGACGTCGCGGATCGATGGGGTAGTGGGGCATCGAGAAATATTCCTTGGTGAACCACCCCTGATTCACATGGCTCCAGAGGATGAAAAATCTCACCTTATATAGTTTGGCGGTTACGTAGGCGTTGATGAGAGGGAAGTTGCCCACTTTTATCGCCTCCTCCTTTTTCTGCACATGGAAGGCCGTGGTGGCGGGTTGGTACATCACTCCCCGATAGCGGGTGAAGTAATTGCAGTCTACCCCGATCTGCAGGGTTAGCACCTTGAAGGCCTTGAAGCCGAGATACATGTTGCTGTAGATGGCCAGCGAAGGGAGGGGTAGGATATCTTGGTTGGTTGAGGCCTGGTAGGTCACGGTGTTGTTCCAGTTCCAGATGCCGAAGTGGAATTCCTGATGCAGGCGTGCGGCAAAGACTCCTACGGTGCCGGAATATTGAGCCGGAAGAGCCTCTTCGTTGAAATAGACGAGGTTCTGAGTGCTCTCGAAATTTGCCGACAACGTGGTGTGTGTCCAGGGTATCACGAGTTCGCCGCCTACGCGGAAACGGCGGATTTTACCGAAGTCGTTTTGCCAGACGAAATGATTCGAAATATACTGCTTCAGCAGCCACGAGGGTGCCAGGTTGCTGAAGGCACCGTTGGCGCGCAGGCTCACGGTGTCGCCAAACAGCTTGAAGTTGGTCTCTATCTTTCCGTTGACATCAATCTCGCCGGCCGACTCGCCCAAGATGCCGAACTTGGCGTCGGCGTAATATTTGAGTATGCTCCCCCTCGTCTTCTCGAGCCTTCCGCCAATCCACAGCAGGTTCTGAGTGGTCTTTGGAGCTATGTCGATGCCGGGTGGCAAAGGAGTGAGCATGTCGGGATCGGGCTGGGCCCCCTGATAGTGGTCTCCGGCCGTGGTCTGGGTGTATTTCCTTATCTGATAGGTGGCGTAGGCCGAAAGTCCGAATTTAGCCCACTTTTGAAATCCCTCCACCAGCTCTACGCCAAGAGTATTGGCCAGATGCCAGTAGTAAGTGTTGTCGTCTGTGCCGGCGGCGCTCAGATAGGTGTTGGTGAAAAACTCGGAGGCTTCCGACGCATTGGAGTTTTTAAACCGATGGTGTCTGTTCTCGTAGTCGAGAGAATAGATGAATTTGGTGACGGGCACGTACACGTCGCGCGTCAGGGTGTCGTTCACCACCTCCTCCTTCCAGAAGCCAAGTTTGTAGGCCTGTGTGGTGAAAAACCTTGCGCCGATCAGTCGTGTGTAGGCATTGTTGAGGTTCACGGGGATACTCTGCGCCTCGATATGGTCGTCGCCGCCCTGGAGCACGGCCGGGTCGGTGATGTAGAGGTCGTCGGTGATACCGCCGTTCTCCTTGTTGAGGAAGTTGAAGGCGTTGTAGAGCACCTGCATCTCATACCGGTGGCCGGTGTAATACACGTTGGCACCGTAGAGGATATCTTTCGACGACTGGCTGGCGTAACAACCTTTGGAGTAGAGATAGTCGATGAAAGCGTCTATACCAATCCGTTGGTTCACGTTGCCGCCAAACTGGGCCGTGAGCCTGTCGGTATGGTTGTCGCGGTTTCCTCCGAAATTGTAGGCCAGCAGCGTCATCGGTGTGTACACGTTATAGAACTTCTGGCCGGCGAGAGTGGGGAGCCACATCGAAAGAGCTCGGTCGAAGAAAAACGGTGTGTATGCAGGGCGCTCGAAGTATATCATGTTGAGAGCCTCGGAGCCCAGATTTCCCGTGGTGGCCATGGCGTCGGAATACATCGCCGGCAATGCTATGCGCTGATAATTATAGAGCGCGGTGTCGACGGTAGATTCAATATGCTGCCCCAAAGGATACGAGAGTGTCCAGGCTGTGCTTCTCCTCTCTTGTTTCGCCTGCACGGTCTCCGCCGGCTGAGGCACGGCGAATGCGTCGGGGTTGGCGCCGGGAGGCGTTACCCCGCTCAGCTCCTGACCCGAGGCAGATGGCTGCCCGAGCAGAAGAATCGTAATGATGCAGATTAGGAGTTTGAGGCTTCTCATGCCTGATGTGCAGGGCGGAGCAGGTCGTTTACGGTTTTTACCGGTGTAAAGGTTTCGGGTGATACTTCCACAAACACGGTGTTCCAACGGCTCATGGCGCCGTTCCAAAGTCCCGGAAGCTCAAGGGCTTTGAATTCGATCCCCTTGCGACTTTTCGACGAGATGAAACCGGTGGTCTCGTCGACATACAGCGTGAGGTCGAACGGATTCCCCTTGTAATCCTTGATAGCACACACGAGGTCTACGGGATTGAAGTGAGAAGAGTTCTTCAGCATCTCGGCGCTCCGCTTGTCAGAAAGGTCGATCTGCACGGATTCCAGAATCTGCAGGCTTGTGGAGCCATCTTCCTCCACCACCACAAACGGACCGCCGCCGGGTTCGCCTTCATTTTTCACCATACCGCACACTCTCATGGGCCGGTTGAGTTTTGTGAAGAAGTATTTCGCTTTCTCCTCCGGAGTCATCTTTTCGGCACCTGCTACACGGATGTTGAGGTTGTGGCTCAGGAATTTCTCTATCTCGTCGAGTTTCTCGGGAGCGGGAGTCTTTCCTCCCTCGAGCAGGCGGCAATAGTCGTTGGCTTTCTGCTTGAGGCCAACGAGGATACCGCCGATTATCTTCTTAAACTTTACTGTGGCCTCCCGCTTGCTGTCGGGCACCACGTTGTCTATGTTCTTGATGAATACCACGTCGGCGTCGATGTCGTTGAGGTTCTCTATCAGGGCGCCATGGCCGCCGGGGCGGAAAAAGAGCTCGCCGTCTTCGCGGTAGGGCTCGCCGTTCTCGAGCGCCGCCACGGTGTCGGTCGACGGCTTCTGCTCGCTGAGCGATATCTCGTATTCCACACCGTTCTGACGCTCCATAGAGCCTTTGATCTCCTCGAGTTTCTGCTCCACGAGGGCGCGGTGCTCGGGGCTCACGGTGAAATGAATCCTCACTTTCCCTTTGTTGTCGGCCACGTATGCCGCTCCTTCCGCCAGGTGTTCTGCCAGAGACACGCGGGCGCCGCCAAGTATCTTATGGAATTCGAGAAGAGCCTTCGGGAGCTGGCCGTAGTTCAGCCCCTCGGGGTTAAGCAACGCGGCCACGACGTCTTTGTAACGGTTCTCTTTCACCAGCGTGTCCACACTCTTGCCGTAAAGCCTGATTGCCGCTGCGTTGAGAGCCGGGAAGAATGCAAACTTCTCGATACCGGCGAAGAAATCTTTCAGAAAAGCGTTGTCGGGAGTTTTCGTCTCGCCGTTGAGGAAGGCGAAGAGATCTTTGAACATTCGCGATGCAGCCCCGCTTGCGGGCACCATCTTGACCACCTTGCCGCCAGAAGCCAGAAATTCGTTCCAAATCCTTACGCTGTCGGCCTCGATTGCGGGAGTTACCTCGATGATTCCGTTGCCTATGGTGGCTGGAGCCACCAATTTCAGGAAGGGGAAACCTTCCTTGAGCATTCGAAGCTGGGCATGGAGTTTCTCTTCTGAAATTCCTTTGGTTGCGAGATGTTTGATGTCTTTTTCCGAAAGATTCATAGCGCTTGATTTTTGATATTACGCAAATTTAATAATTTTTTTTCGCTCCGCAAAAATGCCCGGCTAATCTCATTCTCGGCCTTCGTTATACGCGCTCTGCCGTCTTGACACCTTTTACGGCCGAGAGCTTCTTGATGAGGTTGGAGAGTTGGCCTGTGTCACGCACGGTGAGCGTAAGATAGGCGCAGAAGATGCCGTCGCTTGAGTCTACCCGCATGTTGCGCATGTTCACTCCGAGGTCTTTCGAGATGATGGAGGTCACATTGTTGATTATGCCGAGGTCGTCGCTACCGGTAAGGCGCAGAGTCACCATATAGGATTCGTCAGTCTGACGGCCGTTCCATTCCACTTCTGTAACCCTCTCCGGATAGCGGGCGCGTATGTGCCTTACGTTGCTGCAGTCTTGCTTATGGATTTTCAGAGCGCCGTCGGCCGAGAAGAATCCGAATATCGGGTCGCCAAACACCGGGTTGCAGCATTTCGACAGGCGGTATTGTATGCCGGAGATGCTTTTGCCGTCTATGAGCAGGGGGGTGGTGCCGGAGGTGCGCTCTTCATCCTGCTCCTGCATCCGGAATTCGCTTGCCGAGGTGCGGGCCGACTCATGTGAGTTTTCCGAGTCGATGTAATCGGCCAGCCGGGTGAGCAGCCTGCCGGCGTCGATTTTCCCGTCTTCGATGGCGGCATAAAACTCCGTGGACTGCTTGTAGCCTTCCTTCTTCATAAATTTGGCCATAAGCGCCTCGTCAACCTCCAGCTTGCGGTTGCGGGCCCTCCGCTCGAACGATTCCTTCCCGAGAGCCGCTTTCTTCAGCGTGGCCTCGTTGAGCGACTGCCGAATCTTCGTGCGCGCCTTTGAAGTAACCACGATGTCGAGCCAGCTCGCACGCGGGGTCTGCAGCGGCGAGGTAAGTATCTCCACGGTGTCGCCGCTCTCTATGCGGTGGTTTATCTTGCGGTGATGCCCGTTGACCACGGCTCCGGTGCACTGCGCCCCGATTTTCGTGTGGATCAGGAAGGCGAAGTCAAGCACGGTGGCGTTGTGCGGAAGCTTGAAGAGCTGCCCTTTCGGAGTGAAGGCATACACCTCCCGCGCCTCGGCTTCGTGACGGGCGTTGCGCAGCTGCGACATGGCGTCGGCGTCTTCGTTCTCGAGAATGTCGCGCACATTTGCCATCCATCTGTCGGAGCTGGTGCCCACGCCGCCCTTGTAGCGCCAGTGGGCCGCGAGTCCGTGTTCGGCTACATCGTCCATCTCACGGGTGCGTATCTGCACCTCAACCCACCGTTCGCCGGGACCTTTCACCGTGGCATGGAGGCTCTCGTAGCCGTTCTCTTTCGGGAACGATAGCCAGTCGCGCATTCGCTTTTCATCGGTTTGATACATGTTTCCGACGATTGAATACGCATTCCAGCAGGCGTCCTTTCCTTTCTCTCCTGGAGCATCGATGATCACGCGGATTGCAAAGAGGTCGCGGATACCGCTTACGTCGGTTTTCTGCTTGCGCATTTTCCCCCATATCGACGATATCGACTTGGTGCGCCCCTTGATTTCAAACTTGAGCCCGGCTTCTTCAAGGCGTTTCTTCACCGGACCTATGAAGGCGCGGATATAGTCGTCGCGCTCTGTTTTGGTCTCGTTCAGTTTCCGCGCTATCGATTTGTAAATCTCGCGGTCTGTGTATTTCAGCGAGAGGTCTTCAAGCTCGCCTTTTATCTGATAGAGGCCGAGTTTATGGGCAAGCTGCGAGTAGATATGACGTGCCTCGAAAGCCACGTTGCGCACCCATTCCTCGTCTGGATGCAGGTTGATCTCTCGCATCACGGCAAGATTGTGCACCGTCATTATGATAATCACGCGGATATCGTCGGCAAGCGACAGCATCAGGCCGCGCAGGTTGTCGTAGCCGGCACTCGCCCCTTCGTGGGAAAATCTTCCCACCGACGTCATGGCAACGATGAGCGACGCCACATCGGCTCCCCATTGGTTGCGGATGGTCATGATGTCGAGAAATCCATCCTGCACCATAGGGTAGAGCGCAATGGCCGCCATGCAATTTCTGTCTGGCGCTATCTGCGAGGCAAACAGCGCCGCTGTCTTGAGAGCCACTATCGGGCGCGGAAGCCCGTGCGGGTCATACGGCGTCACGCCGGCCTCTCCCGCCTTCTTCATCAGCGTTAGGAGTGATTTCAGCTCCTCCGGCTTGAAATTGGTGCCGAATTCCCGCCTGAAGTCCCGAAGAAGAGAGAGAAACAATCTTTTATCCGTGGTGCTTAATTCACGCATCTTTTAATCTTTTTTACCTCTATGTTAATATTAAACGAAGAAAATAGGCCGATTCTTATTATATTTGCCGTATGAAAGGGAAAAAGACGAAAGCCGTCAGGATTTTGGAGAGTCTATCTATTCCTCACTCAATCCATGAATATGAGGTAGACGAGCAGAATCTCGACGCTATCCATGTGGCCACTTCGGTGGGGCAGGACCCTGCAAGGGTGTTCAAGACCATCGTGCTGCGGGGAAACAAGACGGGCCCCGTGGTTTGCGTCGTGGCCGGAAACGATGAGGTCGATCTGAAGAAGGCTGCCAGGATTTCCGGCAACAAGAGTGTCGAGCCCCTCCCGCTGAAAGAGTTGCTTCCCACCACCGGTTACATCCGTGGCGGCTGCACAGCCATCGGGATGAAGAAGAAATTCCCGGTGTTTTTGAGCGGGAAAGCCATGAGTTTTGATTCCATTTATGTAAGCGCCGGCGTGAGAGGAATGCAGATTGAGATTTCTCCCGCCGATTATATACGGGCCACGGATGCCAGCGTGGCCGACATAACTTCTGAGACAGTATGAATACCATAGGGAATAAATTGAGGCTCACTACTTTCGGAGAGAGCCACGGGGTGGCCATAGGGGGTGTGCTCGATGGGATGCCCCCGCAGATACAGTTGGATTTTGACCGGATAGCTGCAGCGATGGCCGAACGCCGCCCCGGAGGGCTCGGTGCCACAGCGAGGAGCGAAAAAGACCTTCCGGAATTCCTCTCGGGAATTTCGCCTGAAGGCGTAACTCTGGGTACTCCCATAGGTTTCGTTATCAGAAATGAAGATTGCAAATCGAAAGATTACGACGTCCTTAAGGATTGCTTCCGGCCGAATCACGCCGACTTTACCTATGAACTGAAATATGGAATCCGCGACCACAGGGGCGGAGGCCGGGCTTCAGCGCGCGAAACGGCCTGCCGCGTTGCCGCAGGTGCTTTGGCTCATCAGTTCCTGACCTTGAAGGGTGTCGCCGTCAAAGCTTTTCTCAGCAGCGTTGGGCATGTGGGGGATTTCGATATCCTCGAGCGCCTTGCCCGTCGCCCAGAGCTTTCAGACTCTTTTGAGATTCAAGAGCCTCTTCGCGAGGAGATGATGGCCGAGATTTTGCGTGCCGGAAAAGATGGCGATTCGGTGGGAGGATCGGTGGTATGTATTGTTACGGGGGTTCCCGGTGGTCTCGGTTCGCCGCTCTACGACAAGTTGAACGCACGCTTGAGCGCGGCGATGATGGGTATCAACGCGGTCAAGGCCTTTGAGATAGGGGGAGGAGTAGAGCTTTGCAAAAGCCGTGGCAGTCAGGTGGTTGACGCTTTCGTGAAACGGACCGATTCCGGCGTAATGACTTCTTCGAACTTCAGCGGCGGAGTGCAAGGAGGTATTTCCAACGGTATGCCGCTCTTCTTCCGCGTATGGTTCAAGCCAACGCCCACAATCGGCCTCCCGGTAGATGTAATGAGGCGCGACGGGGAGGTGGAGAAGCTTACGGTGCACGGCAGGCACGACCCGTGCGTAGCTCTGAGGGGAGTGGCCGTGGTCAAGGCCATGGCTGCACTTACCATAGCGGATTTTATTCTTGAATTCGGCACGCAGGCTTAAATTTGAATCTCTTCTCCAGACAATTTTATACGTTGAATCGAAATATAGATTGAGATGCGGAAGTTTATTCTCTTTTTGATGTCTTTCTTCGCAATCGGTTGTATTGCAGGCGATTTCTACACCACCTGGGATTGGGAAAAACCGTATAAGGGGGAGAAATTCGAGCAGAAAGACACTGCGTGGCAGCCGGATATCCTCGAAGGATATGAGTGCAGGTTCGTAAATCAGGGAGAAGCTTTCGACGGTCCGTGCCGGAGCACTATAATCAGAAAACGCTGCAATCTGAAAAGCCGCAGGGGTTTTCTCTACGTTCATGGCTTCAATGATTACTTCTTCCAGAGCGAGATGGGCGACCGCTTCGTAGACTCCGGTTATCATTTCTATGCGGTCGACCTCCGTCGCTACGGTCGCAGCAGGCTCCCCTGGCAATACCCGTTCAATGTGAGAAATCAGAATGAATATTTCGCCGACATCGACTCTGCGTTGACTCAGATGAGACGCGACGGCATCGAGGACATCACTCTTGGCGGCCATTCAACAGGAGGGCTGACTGTAACCCTTTATGCTGCCGAGAAGGGGAGTGAGATAGGGGTAGACCGAGTGGTGACCGACAGTCCTTTCCTGGCATGGAATTTCTCGCCGTTTATGCGCAAGGTTGCCATCCCTACGGTGAGTTTCTTCGGCGGATTGTTCAAAAATTCTAAGATAAAGCAGTCGAAATGTGACGGTTACGCCTACAGCTTGCTTAAGGAATATGACGGCTATTGGACTTACAACACCAATTGGAAGATGATTTATTCGCCGCCGGTTACCATGAGCTGGATTCGTGCCATCACAAAAGCTCAGAAAAGAATCAAGAAGAGACGGGAGAATATCTGCGTGCCGTTGCTGGTGATGCACAGCAGCAGGAAGATCGACGGATGCAACTTTACCCCGGAGTTTATGACGGGCGACGCCGTGCTCGATCCGTTTGCAATCCAGCAGATCGGCGTCACGCTCGGTCGAGACAAAGACAGGACGGTGGTATGCGCCATCGACAGCGGTTTGCATGATCTCATCCTGTCCAGGCCTCGTCCGCGCGAAGCGGCCTACGACACCATTTTCAAATTCATCCGCACTTTCACTCCCGATCCCGATTGAGTTTTACCATTATAAAATATTGAGAGGCAGCGCCGAAAAAAGCGCTGCCTCTCTTAATTTTTTTGCTGATGTGAGGATCAGCGGTCCATGGTTACGAGGAGCTCCTCGTTGGAGCGGGTCATTTCCATGCGCTTCTTCATGAACTCCATGGCCTCCAGAGAGTTCATATCGCCCAGGTAGTTGCGCAGTATCCACATGCGGTTGAGCGTCTCTTCGGGCAGAAGAAGGTCGTCGCGACGTGTGGAGGATGCAACTATATCCACGGCCGGGAAGATTCGCTTGTTTGAAAGCTTGCGGTCGAGTTGCAGCTCCATGTTGCCGGTTCCTTTGAATTCCTCGAAGATCACCTCGTCCATCTTCGAAGATGTCTCAGTGAGTGCAGTTGCAATGATTGTGAGCGAGCCGCCGCCTTCGATGTTGCGCGCAGCTCCGAAGAATCGTTTCGGACGTTGCAGGGCGTTGGCATCCACGCCACCCGACAATATCTTTCCGCTGGCGGGAGACACGGTGTTGTAGGCGCGGGCAAGTCGCGTGATGGAGTCGAGCATTATCACCACGTCGTGGCCGCTCTCCACCAGGCGTTTGGCCTTCTCGAGCACTATACCTGCGATTCTCACGTGGCGGTCTGCAGGCTCGTCGAAGGTCGAGGCTATCACCTCGGCGTTGACGCTGCGGGCCATGTCGGTAACCTCTTCCGGACGCTCGTCGATGAGAAGCATGATGATGTAGGTTTCGGGATGGTTCTCTGAGATAGCATTTGCTATATCCTTGAGCAATATGGTCTTGCCGGTCTTCGGGGGAGCCACGATGAGTGCCCTCTGGCCTTTCCCGATCGGTGCGAACATATCTACGATGCGTGTCGAGATATTGGCCGAGTTCCCCTTCGTTATATCAAATTTTTCGTCAGGGAAGAGGGGCACGAGGTGTTCGAATTTGGCACGATCGCGGATGCGGGCCGGATCCAAACCGTTAATCGAGACGGGCTTCACCATCGCATAATATTTTTCGTCGGGGAGGGGAAGTCTTACATCGGCTTCCACCACGTCCCCCATTCTCAGCCCGTATTGCTTGATCTGCTGCTGCGAGATGTAGATGTCGTCGGGCGAGGGGAGGTAATTGAAATCGGAAGAACGGAGGAAACCGAACCCTTCCGGCATGATCTCCAAAACGCCATACACTTTCAGCTTACCTTCGAGCACACTGGCCGGGAACCGCGAATTGGCGTCGCCCTGGCGGTTGAACTGCTGGCGGTTGTTGCGCTTGTTGTTGTTATTCTTCTGCTGGTTTTTGGGTGTCTGGGAATTTGCTCCGGGTTCCTGCAGTGTTATCTGGCGCTGGCGCTCGGGCTGCTGAGGCCTGTTTGCCGGTGTTTGCTCCTGCTCGTGCTGTTGCTGACGGTGCATGGGAAGCAATTCTTGATGGGGCTGCTGACCGCGGGGAGAGAATGTGCGCCCTTTCGATTTCCCGAAAAATGAATTGAAGGCTGCGTCGTCTTTCTTGCCGTCTTCATTTTTAACGGGCTGGGCCTTCTGGTCGGTGGTTTCTTCCGGAGCCGCTTCCACGATTTCGGGAGCCTTGTCAGCCGCGGCAGCCTGTTCGGCTTCCTGCTGCTGTTGGGCTTTCGGTTTCCGGCCGCGTTTCTTCTTCTCGGGTGCCGCAGGGGTTTCCTGAGCCGCGGTTTCGGGTGAAGTTTCAGCCGCAGCGGCAGCTTCGGCTTCCATCGCCATCTTCTCGGCGTTAGACTTTCTGCCGCGTTTCTTCTTCTCGGGTGCAGCGGGAGCCACTTCGGCCGTTTCTTCAGCTTGCACTTTCTTCTTCCTGCCGCGCTTCTTACCTTCTTGCTGGCGTACGGCCACTTTCGATGCTTCTTCCTTGGCCGTGGCGGAGGCTTGATTGTCTAAAATATAATATCTTACGCTTTCAATGTCGGCCGAAGATGCTTTCTTCATGCCCATTTTCTCTGCAATGCTCACGGTTTCAGCCGGTTGCATAGCTTCAAGTTCTTGCAGACTGTACATAGTCCTTTCTAATATTGTTAAATAAAATTTCTTGGAAACTTAGGGGAATATCGCCCGAATAAAGAGGATGAAAGTGAGATTTAAGGTCACCTCGGGCGATTTGACGATGCAAAAATAGAAAAAATTAAATTAATATGCAAATCGAGAGCTCCAGGCCACACCTTTTTATTTATATATAAGGATATTTATCTATAAGGATTTATTTATAAATAAGGGTCGTAATTTCCCTTTACCGTTTTGGATGCCACGCTAAGCGTTAGCAGCCGGGGAGAAGCATCCGGAGACGGTAGAGGGTAGGCTCGCTACCTGAGAGAAGTAGGGACCGGGAACGTTTCATCCCGGGCACCCAGATGATTTCCTCGGTTTCGACGTCGGCCAGCAAGGGATAGCGGGCACGCAGCACGTGCGGCACACCGTTATCTTTCAGTATCTTCCAGACATTTTGCCGCCCCTTCATCCCGAGAGAGCGGAGGTAGCTGTCAGGGGTGGGATATACCCATTTAAACCTATCGGGAGTTTCAGCCACCCATATCTCCGAGGACGACGCGTTGAACACTTCTTCCCACTTTATATCCTTCCCCTCAAACTTCTCCCAGATAAAATCATCTGGCTTGGGAAGACCGTCCTCTTCTTTGGCAACGATGCGCAATCCGGCCTGTGTAGTGATGGCTGTCTCGGATTCGAAGAGTTGCCACACTTTTCCCGGCGTGCCGTTTCTGAGGCTTTCAAGGATCTCGCCGGCCATCGTAAAGTTTCCGCCGAGGGGGGAGATAAAGCGGTAAATGAGAGTCTTGGGGTCCGCGAAATTTTCAATTGCCGTCAGTGGAAGAAAGCGGCCGTCTTCTGGGAGAGATTTAGCTACGGCTTCTTCCACAATCTTATTTTCGCTGCCGATATGCTCAATCGTGCGGGCCATGGCTTGGTCAAAACCTGGCCATCGGCTCCGAAGCAGCGGAAACACCTCGTTTCTCAGGAAGTTGCGCCGAAAGTCGGAGCTGAGATTCGAGGAATCGGTGATATAATCTTGACCCAGCGAGGCGAGGTATTCCAAAATTTCCTGACGTGAGAAGGGGAGAAGGGGGCGGTATATGTTCCCACTTACTTCCTGCATGCCGCGTAGTCCGGTGGTTCCGCTTCCTCTCAACATATTGAGAAAAAACGTTTCGGCATTGTCGTCGGCGTTATGGGCCACAACCAGTCCGGTGAAACCGCTCTCGGCCATCAACTGCCTGAAGAAATCGTATCGAAGGCGCCGGCATGCCATCTCCACGGATTCACCTTTCTGCATTACGGCGCGGGTGTCAAACTCTGCCAAATGCAACGTCACACAATGTCTGGCACATAAATCGGCCACGAAATCACGGTCGCGCAGGCTCTCCTCGCCGCGAAGGTTAAAGTTGCAATGAGCAGCCTCAAACTCTATGTCGGCGCCCAGCAGAGCGCGGAAGAGGGCCGTGCTGTCGGCCCCGCCGCTCAGCGCCAGGACCACCTTTCCGGTCTTGCCGCTCCCCAAGTGCCTTCTGCAGCTCTGCTCGATTTTGTTTCTTCTCGCGCTCATTACCATGCAAAATTAGTCAATGAGGTCTTAAATTTCAAATCTTTTATTATCTTTGTGCGAAATATGGGAAGGGTGATAGCAATTGACTACGGACGAAAACGCAGCGGTGTGGCCGTTACCGACCCTTTGCGTATCTGCGCCACGGGCCTCCCTACGGTACGCAGTTGCGACCTCATCGATTTCCTACGCTCTTATATGGAAGCCGAGACTGTTGACTGCATCGTGGTAGGGTTGCCTCTCACCATGCGCGGCGAGCCCTCGGAAAGCAGCCGCTACATCGAGCCGTTTATCCGCCAGTTGCACAATTCATTCCCGGAGATGAGAATCGACAGGATCGACGAAAGGTTCACATCTGCCATCGCCCATAAAGAGATGGCCCTGGCCGGTCTCAAGAAGAAAAAAAGAGAGGAGAAAGCCCTGGCCGACAAGACGGCCGCCGTACTTATTCTCACCGATTGGCTTAATTCCGCGGCAAACGCCCCCGTTTAGAAAAAAAGACAGATTATGATATTACCGATTTATCTCTACGGCAGCAAGGTGCTCAGAGAAGAAGCAGAAGACATAACAGCCGAATATCCCGAACTGCAAAAGTTGATTGCAGATATGTGGGAGACTATGTACAACTCCGAAGGCGTGGGCCTTGCCGCCCCGCAGATAGGGAAGTCGATTTCCCTCATAGTGATCGATGGCAGCCCCGTGGCCGATAAGTTTCCCGAATGTAAGGATTTGAAACTCACGCTGATCAACCCTGAATTGGAGGTGATAGAAGACGCCGAGCCGGTGACGCGCGAGGAGGGCTGCCTGTCGCTCCCGGGATTGAGCGAGAACGTAAGGCGCCACGAACACGTGCTTTTACGGTGGGTCGACGAAAACTTCCAGCCCCATGAGCAGGAATTCAAAGGATTTGCTTCAAGGATCATACAGCACGAATTCGACCATCTGCTGGGCGAAGTCTACACCGACCATATCTCGCCCATCCGCAAGCAGCTGATCCGCAAAAAGCTCGGAAACATCTCGCGCGGTGCCGTAAGATGCGACTACCGCACCGTCGTAAAGTAAAAGCCTCAAAAAGGCACCCCCGCCGAAAAGGCAGCGGAAAATTTCTATATCTTATATTTCTTCTATAATTTCTATAAGATATAGAAGTTCTATAAATCCATCCCGCGAAATCTCCTGATATACAAAAAATCCCGGGAATTTCCCGGGATTTTTTTTCAGACAATTTCTTCTTACTTCTTCGAGCGGTTGCCGTAACGGCTGCGGAATTTGTCGACGCGTCCTGCGGTGTCGACCAGTTTCTGCTTGCCGGTGAAGAACGGGTGGGAAGTGTTGGTAATTTCAAGTTTTACCAAAGGATATTCCTTGCCGTCTATCTCGATTGTCTCTCTTGAAGCCACTGTTGAACGAGTGATGAAGATATCATCGTTCGACATGTCTTTAAACACTACTTCCCTATAATCTTTCGGGTGGATGTCTTGTTTCATTTTCTTTTAAACTTTTTAACTGCAGTTATTTAAGTAGTTGTTAAGGTCTCAGCAGGTCGCGATCCCGCTGAATTGGCGGTGCAAAATTAAGAAAAAATCCTCAAACCGCCAAACAATTTCTCACCCCTACCCATCAAATCTTCTATTGACAAGAGAAATGAGCGCGCTTAACCTGACAAGAGCAGCGATATAATCTTCTCTCTTCGGATATGAGTTCGAATCTCCCGCTTGACGAAAACCAGCGCTCTATTCGAAGATGCCCTCCACGGTTTCTTCGATGTAGGTGTTGTCGCTGGATGACTCGGTCCACGTCACGTCGCCACACATCTTGAAGTCTGCCGGTATGTTGAATTTTGCATCCTGTGAGTAGGGGAGTTTCTTGTCGGCGTAGACTTTCTTCATATATAGCCCGTAGATCGGCAATGCCGCCCGGGCGCCCTGGCCGAGAGCCATGGTGTTGAAGTGGATGGTCCTCTCCTCGCCGCCTACCCATACGCCGGTCACCAGTTCGGGTGTGAAGCCGATGAACCAGGAGTCGGAGTTCGAGTTGGTGGTACCGGTCTTGCCGCCCATCTCAGCGTGGATGCCGTAGCGGCTGCGCAGAGAGGCGCCCGTACCGCTGTTGATTACGTTCTGAAGCATCGATACCATCCTGAACGCCGTCTGCTGACTCGTTACCTCCTCGTGATGCGGGGAAGCGGTATAGATAACGTTCCCCTGGTTGTCTTCGATGCGGGTAACGTAGACGGGGTCAACCCTGAGGCCTTCGTTGGCAAAGGCTGAGTAGGCACCTACCATCTCTTTTACGGATACGTCGTTCGTTCCGAGACAGAGAGGGAGCGAGGCTTCGATATAACCCGAGATGCCGAACATCCTCATCTTGTTGGCCAGGTTGATGGGCTGAAGGTCGGCTATAAGCTTGGCCGATATCCAGTTGTTTGAAGTGGTGAGGGCCCATCGCAGGTCAACCATCTGCCCCACACGTCCGCTACCCGAATTTCGGGGCCTCCAGCCGCCAAAAACGGGCTGGGAGTTCAGTATGGTGGTGCAAGGGGTGTAGTTGGTGGTGTCTTCCAAAGCGAGGGTGTAGAGGAACGGCTTTACGGTAGAACCAATCTGGCGCTTTCCGCGGCCGGCCATGTCGTATTGGAACCATATATAATCCGGACCGCCTACATAAGCCTTTACACTGCCGGTGATGGGGTCCATGCTGATGAGGCCGGTGCGAAGGATGGTCTTCATATAAAGCAAGGAGTCGCGCGGCGACATGGTGACGGTCTTCGACGACGGATAATACTTGTCTCCTCTCTTCTCGTAGGCGAAGACGTCCATCTGATAAGGCTCGTTGAAGGTCTTCAGGATCTCCTCCTCCAAGAGGCCGCCCTGCTTGAGAGTGATCCAGCGTTCGGTCTTTCGTATGGCCTGGTTGATATATTTCTCCGCCTGCTCCTTGCTGATGTTGTGGGCGGTGTATGGGCCCTGCGGACCTGATTTCTCCTTGAAGAACGCCGGCTGGAGCACACCGCCGATATGCTGGTTGACGGCTTCCTCGGCATATTGCTGCATCGAAAGGTCGATGGTGGTGTAGATCTTCAGCCCGTCTGTGTAGAGGTCATAGTGCTTCCCGTTGGGCTTCGGGTTCTTCTCTATCCAGCCATAGAGGGTGTTGTTTTCCCATTCGGTGGAGTCGGTCTTGTAGTTGCCCACGGCGATGTTCCATGCCACTTCGCTCGAGTAGTTGGAGCGCTTGGGAGCCACGGGTTTCTTTGCGGTCATAAGCCTGCGGATCTCCTCGCGCAGGTAGGGAGCGCCGCCTTCGTGGAAGTCCACGCGGTGATAGTCGAGCTCTATGGGGAGAGCCTTGAGCGAGTCGGCCTGGGCCTGAGAGAGCTTCCCGGCCTTGACCATCTGGTCGAGCACCACGTTGCGCCTCTCGCGGGTTCGTTCCTCGAAGCGCAGGGGATTGTAGTAGCTCGGGTTCTTGAGCATCCCCACCAGCATCGCTGCCTCCTGCACGTTCAGCTCCTCGGGCTGCTTCCCGAAGTAGACGTTGGCTGCAGTCTTGATACCGACGGCATTGTTGAGGAAGTCGAAGCGGTTGAGATACATTGCCAATATCTCTTTCTTTGTATAGAAGCGTTCCAGCTTGACGGCGATCATCCATTCGATGGGCTTCTGCATTGCTCTCTTCAGGAAGTTGCCCGTAGGCTCCGAGTAGAGCTGCTTGGCCAGCTGCTGGGTGATGGTGGAGCCGCCGCCCGACGACTTGTCGCGCAGCAGGACGGTCTTTACTATCGAGCGGCCCAAGGCCCTGAAGTCTACCCCCGAATGCTCTTCAAAGCGCACGTCTTCCGTGGCGATGAGGGCGTCTATCACATGGGGCGAGATGTTGTCGTAATCGTTGTTGATACGGTTGCCCACCCCGCTGAAATAGCGGCCCAGCTCGGTGGTGCCGTCAGAAGCGTAGACCACTGACGCCAGCTTGCTGTGAGGGTCTTCAAGCTCTTCGATGGGAGGCATGTAGCCTATGGCCCCATTGTAGATCAAGAGAAGAAAAAGGGCTATGAGGAACCCCAATCCGAGGAAGGCTCCCCATAACCAAATTATTACTTTGCGTGTCTTTTCTATCTTGTCGCTCATTTTTTAGATATTGGCCGGCGTGGGCTTATTTCACACCGAGGTCGGCGAGAATGTCGTCGATATGGCGTTCGGCCTTCTCGATCAAAGCCTCATATTCGGCTTTATCTTTCATATCCTCGCGTACTTCGATATAGAATTTGATTTTCGGTTCTGTGCCTGAAGGACGTATCGAAACCTTGTCGCCGTTTTCAGTGAAGAACTGCAGTACGTTGCTCGTGGTGGGGAAGTCGAGCTTCGTGGTGGTGCCGTCTTCGAGGTTGCGGCAGTTGAGGTCCGAGTAGTCTTTGATGCTCACCACCTTGCTTCCGGCGAGCTCTTTGGGCGGGTTTTCGCGGAAGTTCTTCATCATGGCGATGATTTCGTCGGCTCCCGATTTTCCAGGACGCACCACGCTTACGCCTCTCTCTCTCGAGAAGCCGTGGCGTGCATAGATGTCGATCACCAGTTCGTAGAGGTCCATCCCCTGGTCGGCAGCCCATGCTGCGATCTCGCACATCAGGGAGATCGACGACACGCTGTCTTTGTCGCGGGCGAAGGTCTCGGGCAGGAAGCCGAAGCTCTCCTCGCCGCCGCCGAGATAGCGGCCGCGTCCTTCCATATTGCGCATCACGTCGGCTATCCATTTGAAGCCGGTGTAGCAGTCGAAGCAATCCACGTTGTTGTCGTCGGCAATGCGTTTGATGGTCTCGGTGGTAACGATGGTCTTCACCACATAATCGTTGGGCTGGAGGTTCCCCAGCTCGCGGTTGCGGGTGATCAGGTAGTAGATGAAGATCATGTTGATCTGGTTGCCGTTGAGAAGCTTGTATTCTCCCGCCTTGTCTCTTACCACCACACCGATGCGGTCGGCGTCAGGGTCGGCTGCGAGCACCAGCGAGGCGCCTTCTTTGCGGGCCACGTCTATGGCCATAGTCATGGCGCTCGGGTTCTCCGGGTTGGGGCTTTCCACCGTCGGGAAGTCGCCGCTCTGCACGTCTTGCTCCGGAACGTGAACGATGTTCTCGAAGCCCCACTGTGCAAGCGAGCGATAGGTGAGGCGTGTGCCCGTGCCGTGGATCGGCGTGTAGACGATCTTCATATCCTTGTGCCTCTTGATCGAGTCGGGGCTCAGCGAGAGGGTGTGGATGGCGTCGAGATACGGCTTGTCGATATCTTCGCCGATAATCTGGATAAGATCTTTGTTGGGAGTGAACTTGATCTGGTCCACGCTCTTGATGGCGTTCACATAGTTGATGGTTTCCACATCGTGGGGAGCGATCATCTGGGCGCCGTCGCTCCAGTAAGCCTTATATCCGTTGTATTCCTTCGGGTTGTGGCTGGCGGTGATGTTCACGCCGCTCTGGCATCCCAGGTAGCGGATGGCAAACGAAACCTCCGGAGTGGGCTGGCAGGAGTCGAAGAGATACACCTTGATGCCGTTGGCCGAAAAGATGTCGGCTACGAGTTCTGCAAACTTGCGGGAGTTGTTGCGCACGTCGTGGCCCACCACCACGCTGATCTGCGGGAGGTCTTTGAAGCAGTCGTTCAGATAGTTGGCCAATCCCTGGGTGGCTGCTCCCACTGTATATACGTTCATTCGGTTCGATCCCGGGCCCATGATGCCGCGCAGACCGCCTGTGCCGAATTCAAGATCTTTATAGAAAGCTTCGATGAGAGGTGTCTTGTCTTCCGATTCGAGCATCTCCTTTACTTGTGCACGTGTTTCCTCGTCATATTGAGGTCCTAACCATTGGCGAGCCTTCTCCTCGCAAGCTTTCAGCAAATCGTAATCCATATTTTTCAGTATTTTAAAGGTTTTGTGTTTTTCTGTTTTTCTAAGACTATGTTTCAGGGCCTGCGGCTCAGTTGGTGCCGTCAAACCTTACCATTGTTACGGTTTCAGAAGAATTCACACCGTCTTTTTTGATCACTTTTTTTAGCGTGGTCCAGACGATGCTGCAATCCGTCTTGAATGAAATGTTGTCGACATACCACACATCGAGCTCAAACTTCTCGGCCCAGGAGATGGAGTTTCGCCCGTGGCACTGCGCCCAGCCCGTGATGCCGGGTTTCACCTCGTGGCGCCTTGCCTGGCGCTCCGAGTAGAGCGGCAGGTAGTCTACCAGCAGCGGGCGCGGCCCTATGAGAGACATATCTCCCTTCAGCACGTTGATCAACTGCGGCAGCTCGTCGATGGAGGTGGCTCTCAGCAGCCGTCCCGGCCTCGTGGTGCGGTCTTTGTCGGGCAAGAGATTGCCGGTTGCGTCTCTCTTGTCGTTCATCGTCTTGAATTTCAGCACTTTGAATACCTTGCCGTCTTTCCCCGGCCGAGGTTGGGTAAAGAACACTCCGGCCTTCCCGTTGACCATCCATAGCCACAACGACACGGCCAGAAGCACCGGCGAGAACACTATCAGCACTCCTGCCGAAGCGCTAACATCTATTGCCCGTTTGAAAAATTTTCTATAAATCAAAATCTTACAACTTGATTTGATAAAAAAATACGCACCCGATGTGCTTCACATTCAAAAGCAATTGCAAATGTAACTAAAAAATTTTTTAAGTAGATAAAAATTTTGTTAAATTTGCGTCTACATTTTCTCAACAGGTACTAAACAGAAGGAAAGAATGATAAAATCGATGACGGGATACGGCCGTGGGCGCGAGATCACTTTCGACAAATACATCACGGTGGAATTGAAATCGCTCAATTCCAAGCAGCTCGACCTTACGCTTAAGGTTCCGCAGTTTTTCCGCGGCGCCGAAGGGGAGGTGAGGAGCATCCTCTCTTCTGCTCTGGAGCGCGGGAAAGTGGAACTTCTGTGTATGCTCGAATATCCCGGCGGAGCCGATACACCCGAATTCAACTATGACGCTCTCAAGATTTATCACGAGCGTGTGATGGAACTTGACCGCCTTCTCGGCATCGATCCTCCCGCCGACTGGCACGGAGTGTTGCTCCGATTGCCCGACGTGCTCAAAACCGATAAAAACACCGCTTCCGAAGACGACGAGCGGGGGTTCCGCGTCGCGGTGGAGCGGGCTCTGGAGCAGCTTGATCATTACCGCATCGACGAGGGTAGAAAGCTCTACAACTTTTTCCTTGAGAAAATTGCCAACATCTCCACCCTGCTGGCCGAAGTGGAGCCTCTCGAAGAGGGCCGCGTGGCCAAAATCAAGAGCCGGATCATAGACCAGCTTGAGAAGCTCAACGGAGTGGAGGTAGACCGCGGACGCCTCGAGCAGGAGATGATCTACTACATCGAGAAGCTCGACATCTCCGAGGAGAAACAGCGCCTCCGCACCCATCTCGACTACTTCATCAGCACCCTCGGACCCGCCGACGAAAAGAATATAACCTCGAAAGGGAAGAAACTCGGCTTCATCGCCCAGGAGATGGGCCGCGAAATCAACACGTTGGGCTCGAAAAGCAACAATGCCGAGATGCAGATAGTTGTGGTGAAAATGAAAGACGAACTTGAGCAGATTAAGGAGCAAGTCTTAAACGTATTGTAAGGATGAAAGGTAACATTATCATATTGTCGGCCCCTTCGGGCACCGGTAAGAGCAGCATAATCAAGCACCTGATGAAGACGCGCCCCGACCTGGACCTGCACTTCTCCATCTCGGCCACCAACCGCTCTCCGCGCAAGGGAGAGCAGCACGAGCGCGAGTATTACTTCCTGAGCGACGAGGAGTTTCGCAGCAAGGTAGAAGCCGGTGAGTTTGTGGAGTGGCAGGAGGTCTACGACGACACTTATTACGGCACTCTGATGAGCGAGGTGAAACGTGTGGTGGACGCCGGGCATACCCTTATAATGGATATCGACGTGATGGGAAGCCTCGACCTCAAGAAGCGTTTCGGCGACGACGCCCTTTCCATCTTCATCCTTCCGCCCTCGATTCAGGAGCTGGAGAAACGTCTGCACAACCGTGGCACCGACAGCGACGACGTCGTGGCAATGCGTCTCGCCAAGGCCGGATATGAGATGACGTTTGCCCCTCAGTTTGACTGTGTGGTGGTAAATGACGAGTTTGACAAAGCCGCCGAAGACGTGGCCGACAAAATCGAAGCCTTCATTAAGAAATAACATCGTTGAAGTGAAGCAGGTAGCCGTCTTCGGAGGTAGTTTCGCGCCCGTTCACCGCGGCCACATTTCCGTGGCGACCGCCTTGATAGAGAAAGGATTGGCCGATGAGGTGTGGCTGGTGCCGTGCCGCCTGAATCCTCTCAAGGCCGAGATGCCGATGGCTGATGTCGACCGTCTCCAAGCCCTGAGAAAAGCCGCGGGCATCTACAACGCCGTCAAGAAGGCGGAGCTTCTGAAGGTGAACGAGGTTGAGCTCTCGATGCCGTCTCCTTCCTACACCATCGACACTCTCCGTAAGTTGCAGGAGCTGTATCCGAAGATGCAGTTTCGCGTGGTGATGGGAGCGGATTCCTACCTGCAGTTTCACCGCTGGAAATCTCACGAGGAGATTCTGAAAGATTTTGCCCCGATAGTCTATCCTCGGCCGGGGTTTGAGGTTTCGGCTCCCGAGCCGGGCTGGACTCTCCTCTCCGGCGTGGAGACATTCGATATTTCATCTACGGCCCTGCGCCGCTCTGGCAATCTGAAGCAAGCAGCCAAGGAGGAGTTGGAGAAGATAAAGGAGCTTGTCGAATCAAAGGTAATCGAGGGCTGAGATAAAGCCCGCTAATAAGAAGTAGAAAACAAATCAAATTATGGATACAAAGAATAAGATATTGGCCGTCACGGCATTGAGTGCCGACTATTGCCGCACACTCGAAATCTGCCGTGACTTGGAGGTGGAGGAGTTTGTAGACAAGATGCTCAATCTGCTCCCGCGTCTCTATCTCGCTTTTACCGATGTGGTGGGAGAGAGTGAAGAATCGGAAGAATACTTCGAAAGCTATGTCGACGAGGATTTTTACGAGAGCATACGCCGCAAGGTGGAGTCGTTGCTCGGCCCCGACGACACCTTCCTCGAGACTTTCGAGGAGAATATGAAATACAGCGACACCCCCATAGCCGCTTCGATATCGGAAAGTCTGGCCGACATTTTCCAGCCTCTCTACAATTTCATCTCCATAGTCAAGGACTCGGAAGGGGAGAAGGCTGAGGCTGCCTATACAGAATGTCGCGAAAACTTCATGAGCTATTGGGCACAGACGCTCTGCAACGTGTTGCGCGCCATCAACTGGCTCAAATATAAAGGGAATTGATGAAAGGCGAGTCAGCCTGATTTTTAGATGATTTAACCTGAAAAACTTATACGAAATGATACAGAAACTTTTGGAGAGCCTCTGTAAGGCCACGTGTAATTTCTGCGCCGTCAAGGAGATAGAGAGCCGCCTGGAAGCAGCCGGTTACTCTCATCTCGACCCCGCCGCGGAATGGAATCTTCAGAAAGGAGGCCGATATTATGTAAAGACCAATTCAAGTGCGATATTCGCCTTCTGCGTGGGGAACGATATGGAGAATGCAGCCGGATTCAGAATCATTGCGTCCCACTCCGACAGCCCCGGCTTCAAACTCAAACCCAACCCCGAAATCTACGGCGAAAACGGCGTGGTGCTTCTGAATGTGGAGAAATACGGAGGCGGCATACTGTACACGTGGTTCGACCGCCCGTTGTCTCTGAGCGGCCGCGTGATGCTCAAGGGGAAATCACCGTTTGAGCCCGAAGAGAGAATCTTCGACCTTCGTCGCCCCATAGCAACCATCCCTCATCTTGCCATTCATTTCAACCGCGAAGTGAATTCGGGCAATTCGCTGAGCGTGCAGAAGGATATGAAACCCGTGGTAGGCCGTTTCAGCGATGCCGAGATTGAAGATTTTAAAAAGAACGGCGGCGTGATTCGCAAGCTCGTGGCCGACGAGTTGGGTGTGAGTCCCGACGACATCATCGCCGACGAACTCTGGCTTTATCCCGCCGAGAAACCGGAAATCATCGGTGTGAACGGGGAATATTTCCAGTCTGGCAGAATCGACGATCTGAGCATGGCATTCGCCTCCCTTCAGGCGTTGGAAGATGCCGACAAGGCCGACCCGGCTCCGCGCCACACGAGAGTGCTCGCCGTCTTCGACAATGAGGAGACCGGCAGCGCCACCAAGCAGGGCGCCCATTCCCCGTTCCTGGCCAATGTGATGAGACGCATCTGCGTTAGCGATGAAGCTTTCCATCGCAACCTCCACAACAGTTTCCTCATCTCGGCCGACGACGCCCACGCCTTCCATCCCAATTATCCCGAGAAGCACGACCCGCGCAATCACCCCTTCATCGGCGGTGGCCCGGTGATAAAGATAAACGCGAATTCGAAATATATGACAGACGCCCGCTCCTCGGCCGTCTTCAGCGAGCTCTGCAAGGCCGCAGGCGTCAACTGCCAATATTTTGTAAACCACGGCGATGTGGCCGGTGGCAGCACTTTGGGCAACATCCTCACCTCCCAGCTTGAAATAAAAGGCGTCGACATGGGATGTGCCATCTGGGCAATGCACTCCGCTTGCGAGACTGCCGGAGTCTCCGACCACGAAGATACCATAAAAGTGTTTGCACATTTTTTTGAAAAGAATTAATTTTGCAAGACAGAGCGATTTTGGCTCTGTTTTTGCTGTATATTAGAAAAAATTTATAAGTAATGGACGTAAAATTTGAAAAACTCGATGCCATTCGCGCCGAGATTACCGTGACCCTGAAAGAAGAAGATTACGCTGCAGAAGTAACCAAGCAGCTCAAAGAGATAGGCCGTCGTCGCCCGGAACCCGGTTTCCGCGCCGGCAATGTGCCCGAAGGAATTCTCCGCAAGAAATATGGCAACGCCGTTAAATATGATGTTGTAAGCAACAAGGTCGGCACAGCCGTTTACGACTATCTGAGAGAAAACAAAGTCCACGCCCTCGGCCAGCCCATGCCTATCGCTGAAGGCACTTCCGACCTTGAAGACGCCGACATGACTTACGTGTTCAAGGTAGGTATCGCTCCCGAAATTGACCTCAACGTGAATTCCGACATCCACGTGCCTTACTATCAGATCAAGGTGAGCGACGAGATGATTGACGAGCGCGACCGTCTGCTCCGCCGCCGCTTCGGCAAGCAGGAGCCGGGCGAGGTTACCGACCCCACGGCAGTGATAAAGGGTGTCCTCACAGAGCTCAACGAAGACGGCTCGGTGAAGGAAGACGGTATCGTGGTGGAGAACGGCATCGTGGCTCCTCAATATTTCCGTCAGGCAGAGCAGGCCAAGCTCTTCGAAGAGAAGCACCCCGGCGATGTGGTTAGATTCAACCCCGCCGCAACCTGCGACGCCAACGTAACAGAGATGAGCTCCATGCTCAACATCGACAAAGCCGACGTGAACAACCATCTCGGAGACTTCAACATGGAGATCAAGGAGATCATCGTGGTGGTTCCCGCAGAGCTCAACCAGGAATATTTCGACATGGTGTTCGGCAAAGACCAGGTGCACAATGAAGAAGAATACCGCAACGCTCTCAAGGAGCAGATGGAAGCTGAGCTCAAGGGTAATTCCGACTATAAGTTCACCCTCGACGTGCGTCACGTCCTCACCGACAAGGTGGGAGAAGTGGAGCTTCCCGACGACATCCTCATCTATTACCTCGAGCATAAAGACGGCAACCCCGTTTCATCAGGCGCTGAAGTGGCACAGGAATATGAGGCCATGAAGCCTTCGCTCATCTGGCAGCTTATCACGGACAAGGTGATCGACCAGCTCGGCGTGAAGGTGGAGGAAGAAGATGTCAAGAACATGGCAAAGGTTCGCGTGAGAGAGCAGATGGCCCAGTACGGCATGATGAACGCTCCCGAATCGCTCGTTGAGCAGTATAGCGAAAACGTGCTCAAAGACGACAAGGCTCGCGAACGCCTCGTGATGGAAGCCGAATCCAACAAGATGTATGACGCCCTCTTCAAGACCGTCACCATCGACCGAAACGAGGTTACCCCCGAAGAATTCGGAAAACTTTTTAAAGACTAAGAATATATGAACAACGATTTTAATAAATTTGCAGTCAACCATCTGGGTGTCAACTCCAACACGCTTCACTCCTACGTGAGCGAGGCCAACAAGGTGTTGAGCCCGATGGCCGACTATCTCAATCCTTACATCCTTGAGGAACGCCAGCTCAACGTGACGCAGATGGACGTGTTCTCGCGCCTTATGATGGACAGAATCATCTTCCTCGGCACCCAGGTTACCGACCAGAGCGCCAACATCATCCAGGCCCAGCTCCTCTATCTCGACTCCGTTGACCCTGAAAAGGATATCTCCATCTATATCAACTCTCCCGGCGGCTCTGTATACGCAGGTCTCGGCATCTACGACACCATGCAGTATGTCAACAGCGACGTATCCACTATCTGCACCGGTATGGCGGCCTCGATGGCAGCCGTGCTCCTTGTTGCAGGTCAGAAGGGGAAACGCTTCGCGCTGCCTCACTCCCGAGTGATGATCCACCAGCCTATGGGCGGCATCCAGGGTCAGGCTTCCGACATCGAGATCACGGCCCGCGAAATTCTGAAACTGAAAGAGGAACTCTACAAGATCATTTCAGAACACTCCGGCCAGCCGTTCGACAAGGTGGAACGCGATTCTGACCGCGACTACTGGATGATTGCCTCCGAAGCAAAGGAATACGGCATGATCGACAAAGTGTTGGTTAACGCTAAGAAAGGTAAGTAAAAGATAAATGGCCAATAAAAGAAGTGGTGCCGTATGCATGTTTTGCGGCGCCTCCGACTCCAAGGCCGCGCCCATTATCCACGTGAGCGGCGGCCTTACTCTATGCACGGACTGCATCAGTTTTATCGACCAGGCCCGCGACCAACAGCTGAAGGCCGAGGCGAAGAAGGATGAAAAGAAATCGGCTGAAAAAGAGGTCAAGATCCCCAAGCCGGCCGAAATCAAAGCATTCCTCGATGATTATGTGATCGGGCAGGAAGAGGCGAAAAAATACCTCTCCGTGGCCGTCTACAATCATTATAAGCGTATCGCCCAGGAGAAGCAGGACGACGATGATGTGGAAATCGAGAAGAGCAACATCGTGATGGTAGGTCCCACCGGCACGGGGAAAACCCTGCTGGCCAAGACGATAGCCCGTCTGCTCAACGTGCCTTTTGCCATCGTCGACGCCACGGTGCTCACCGAAGCCGGCTATGTAGGCGAGGATATCGAGAGCCTTCTCACGCGCCTGCTCCAGGCTTGCGATTACGATGTGGAGAAAGCGGAGAAAGGTATCGTCTTCATCGACGAGATCGACAAAATCGCCCGCAAGAGCGACAACCCGTCGATCACCCGCGATGTCAGCGGCGAAGGCGTGCAGCAAGGTCTGCTCAAGTTGCTCGAGGGTAGCGTTGTGCTCGTGCCCCCCAACGGCGGCAGGAAGCATCCCGACCAGAAGATGATTGCGGTAGATACCAAAAATATCCTCTTCATCTGCGGCGGCGCCTTCGACGGCATCGAGCGTAAGATTGCCTCGCGTCTCAACACGCAGGTGGTGGGTTACGGGCATGACGGCGCCAAGAAGAAACGGCAGCGTGAAAACTTGATGCGCTATGTGTTGCCTCAAGACCTCAAGTCGTTCGGCCTTATCCCCGAAATCATCGGGCGCCTCCCGGTTCTCACGAGCCTCGAGCCCTTGAACAGGGAGACCCTCCGCAACATCCTCACCCAGCCGAAAAATGCGCTTGTAAAGCAGTATGAAAAGCTCTTCAAGCTCGACGGCATCAAGCTCTTCTTTACCGACGACGCACTCGACGCCATAGTCGACAAGGCGATTGAATATAAGCTGGGAGCCAGAGGTTTGCGCTCAATCGTGGAGACGGTGATGGTCGACGCGATGTTTGATGCCCCTTCTTCAAAGGTGAAAAAGTTTACGGTGGATGCTGCTTACGTAAACGAGAAGCTCGAGAAGGCCAATTTTGAAAAGATGAAACTTTCCGACTGACGAACGTCGTCGGTAATGGGCATCGCGCAGGCCATTTCATAGGTCTAAAATGTAATAAAGAAATAAAACCGCAATTCAGCGGCCCCACATACGGCGGGTGAGTCAAAATGAAAAATTTTGATTCGCCCGCTCCCTTTATTAGTCTGTATGTTTGCACACGATTCAGATTGCAAACATACAAACTAAATATGGGCTCCGTTAAGGTGCTGAGAAACAAATTAAAGTGTAACTGCCTGAAATTTCGCTCAAAAAATTTGGATATTTGAAAAACTTTGTTTAATTTTGGAAAAAGTATTTTTTTATACTTGTAACTGAACATCTTAACCAGTTTTTCACCTTAAAAATATGGCTGACATTGAAGCTATATATAAAGCGTTAAGGCAATACTTCGGCTTTGAAAATTTCAAAGGGAATCAGCTCGAAGTCATTACCAGCCTCCTTGATGGGAACGACGTCTTTGTATTGATGCCAACCGGTGGCGGAAAATCGTTATGTTACCAATTGCCGGCTCTTATGTCCGAAGGCACGGCAATCGTTATCTCGCCTCTCATTGCCCTGATGAAAAATCAGGTGGACGCCCTGCGCACCCATTGCGAAAACGATGCGGTGGCCCATTTCCTCAACTCCTCTCTCTCCAAAAGCCAGATCGAGAAGGTGAAGCAGGATGTGCTCGAAGAGCGCACCAAGCTCCTCTATGTGGCTCCAGAGTCGCTCTCCAAGGAGGAGAACCTCGACTTCCTGAAACATGTGGCCGTGTCGTTTTATGCCGTCGACGAGGCGCATTGTATCTCCGAGTGGGGGCATGATTTCCGCCCGGAATACCGCCGCATCCGCCAGGTGGCCTACGAGATCGGGCTGCGTCCGATAATAGCGCTCACTGCCACGGCTACCCCGAAGGTGCAGCACGACATCCAGAAAAATCTGAGTATCACCGAGGCAAAGGTGTTCCGTTCAAGCTTCAACCGCCAGGGTCTCAAATATGAGGTGAGACCCAAGACGAAAGATATCGACAGCAACATTATCAAATACATAAAATCTCATCCCGGCAAGAGCGGCATCATCTATTGCCTCTCGCGCAAAAAGGTGGAGGAACTCACCGACATTCTTCGCCTCAACGATATCCGGGCCCTCCCTTACCATGCCGGTATGGACGCCGCCTCCCGCTCGGCCAACCAGGACGACTTCCTTCACGAGAGGGCGGATGTGATCGTGGCTACCATAGCTTTCGGCATGGGTATCGACAAGCCCGACGTAAGATTCGTGATCCATTACGACATCCCGAAGAGTCTCGAGGGGTATTACCAGGAGACGGGCCGCGCAGGCCGCGACGGCGGAGGGGGCGACTGCATAGCGTTCTATGCGGTGAAAGACCTCCAGAAGCTCGACAAGCTGATGCAAAACAAGAGCTCTACGGAGCAGGAGATCGGCAGGCAGCTCCTTCAGGAGACGGCCGCTTACGCCGAAAGCGCAATGTGCCGGCGCAAGGTGCTTCTCCACTATTTCGGCGAAGAGTTTGAAGACGACAACTGCGCCTGCTGCGACAACTGTCTCAACCCGCGCAACACCCGCGAGGCTTCCGATGCGCTGATGGCCGTGCTCGAAGCCGTCAAGGCCATCGGTGAAGATTTCCGGGTGGAATACGTGATCAACGTGGTAATCGGCCGTTCTACTGACGAAGTGAAGAAATTCCGCCACGACGAGCTCGAGGAGTTCGGAGTTTATACCGCCGAGGATGAAAAGTTCATCACCGCCGTTGCCAAGCAGGCTGTGATCTCCGGTTACCTGGAGAAAGACCTCGTGACGTACGGCCTTCTGAAGCTTACTGACAAAGGGCGCGAATATCTGGAGCACGGCGGCGAATTCAAGATCCATGAAGACCGGGAATATCCCGAGGGCGCCGATACAGACGGAGGAGCTGTGAGAGGCGGAGCCGGCTGCGCAGCCGACCAGACTCTCTACTCCATGCTCAAGGCTTTGCAGAAAGATCTGGCCAAGCGCCACAATCTGCCGCCGTATATCATCTTCCAGGAGATGTCGCTCGAAGCGATGGCTACCACTTACCCCATCACGCTCCAGGAACTCGCTCTCGTGCCCGGGGTGGGAGAGGGGAAGGCCCGTCGTTTCGGCTCCGAGTTCGTGGAGCTGATCAAGCGCCATGTGGAGGAGAACGATATAGAACGCCCTTCGGAATACAGAGTGAGGCAGCCGGCCAACAAGAGCCAGACCAAAATCTTCATCGTGCAGGGGATCGACCGCAAGATCGACCTCGAGGAGCTGGCCGAAAGCCGCTCCCTCGAATTTGGCGAGCTCATCACGGAACTCGAGATGATTGTGCAGTCGGGAACCAAGATCAACATCGACTATTACCTCGACGACATCCTCGATGAAGACTCCCAGCAAGACGTGATAGACTATTTCCTCGAGACGGAAGACGATGACATCGAAGCAGCCTTCGACGAGCTCGGCGACGAGCTTACAGAAGACGAAATTCGCCTCATGAGAGTAAAGTTTATCTCTGAAATGGGGAATTAAAAAATAAAAAGCTTCTTATTGCGTTTTTCAATATAGAACGGAGGTTCATCCCCCCTTCTTCCCGCATTCCGGGGCCGAACACGCCTGCGGATGCATACGATTGAATGGAGGCGAGCTTTCCGGACTCCAGATTTAACTTCTTTTGGCCGGTAACGCCAAAGAGAGACTCCAATAGAAAAAACCGTTGAAAGAACGTAATAAATGAAATCAAAAATTCTTATCGGCTCCGCGGCAATGTTGTCGGCGGCTGCCATAGCTTGGGCTGCCAAAGATCCCGTTGTGATGACAGTAAACGGGGTGGATGTGCCTAAATCTGAGTTTGAATACTTATACAACAAAAACAGCCAGCAGCAGGTGGAGGCTCAACCCCTTGAAGAGTATGTGGGTATGTTTGAGCTCTACAAGATGAAAGTGGCTGACGCCAAGGCCGAGGGTATCGACACCACCCAGGCCTTCCTCACGGAAATGGACCAGTACAAGCTGGAGCTTGCAAAGCCCCATCTGGCCGATTCCGTGTTCCTGAACGCGCTCATCGACGAGGCTTACAACCGCTCGCTCGAGGAGGTGGAATACAACCACATCATGCTGAGCAAGGGCCGCACCACGGCTGAAAACCGGGCTGCTTTGCAGTTGGCCGACAGCATCCGTCAGGCTCTGCTCGACGGCGCCGACTTCGATGAGCTGGCCCGCAAGTACTCCACCGACCGCAGTGTCACTTCCAACGGTGGTCACCTCGGATTCATTGCCGCCGGTCGTCTCCCTTACTCTTACGAAACTGAAGGTTACCGCCTCAAACCGGGCGAAATTTCCGGTATCGTGGAGAGCAGCGCCGGTTATCATATAATGAAGGGTGGTGCCCACAGACCGTCTCGCGGCTCTATCCGTGCCTCTCACATCATGAAGATGGTGCGCCCGGGAGCTACGCCTGAGATGGAAGCCGATGCAAAGGCCAAGATCGACAGCATTTATATGCGCGTGATGGAGAACCCCGCGCTCTTTGAAGTGATGGCCCAGAATTTCAGCGACGACCAGGGTTCGGCACGCAGCGGCGGCCAGATAGGCTGGTTCGTAACAGGCCAGATGGTTCCCGAGTTTGCCGAGGCAGCCTACCAGCTTGAAGTGGGCGGCATAAGCGAACCCGTGCACACCGATTACGGCTGGCACATCATCAAGAAACTCGACGCACGTGGCCCCAGGTCGAAGGAAAGCCTCAAGGCCGATCTGCTCACCCGTATGGAAGAGCCCAACGACGAGCGCTCGAGAATGATACGCGACAACCGCGACAAGAAACTTGCCGCCAAGCATAAAGCAAGCTTCAACACTCAGGTGGTAGATGCCCTCAGAAGCTATATCTCCACCAACGGCCTCGACTCAGCTTTCTATGCAATCAACGGAAACAATCCCGCTCCGCTCTTCTTCATAGGTAAGAATCCGGGCACAAATGTGGCTGCCTTCATCGCAGACTTCCACAACGCTACTTCTCCCGATTCCTACACGCTGCTCCAGGTCTTCAACGAGCGCCTGAACGCCGCTTACGACGAAGCCCTCATCAAGGCCGAAGAAGACTGGCTCTATGCCAACAACGCCGACTATAGAAACCTCCTGAACGAATACCACGACGGCAGCCTCCTCTATGAAGTGAGCCTGCGCAAAGTTTGGAACAAGGCCGCTCAGGATGAGGAAGGTCTGCAGAAATACTTCGAAGAGCACCGCGGCGATTACGCCTTCAAAGAGCCGAAAGCCAAAGGTATCCTTGTTCAGGCTAAAAACGACTCTGTGGCAGATCTCGTGAAAGCCCGCTACATGGAGCTTGGCAAAGACACCGCGTTGCAGACCCTGAGGAAAGAATTCCGCAATGAAGCTGTAGCGGATCGTCTGCTGGCCTCGAAGGGTGTCAACAGATTCGTAGACTTCCTGATGTTTGAAGGCGATCAGCCCGAGCCGAACGTGAAATATCCCGTTTATTTCATTCTCGACGGCCGTCTTGTGAACGAACCTGAGGAACTCACCGACGTGAAGGGAGCTGTAACCACCGACTATCAGCAGCTTCTTGACCAGAATTGGACCACTGAGCTTCGCGGAAAATATCCCGTAGTCCGCAACGACAAAGAGCTCAAGAAAGTAAAGCGCCGCTAACCCGCTCAAAAGAAAGAGCTTGATATCTACAAAGAATAAAGCGCCGCTAACCAGAAATAACTTAAAAATCGATAATTCAGCGCCTCCCTCCGAGGCGCTGATTTTTTTGCATAGGCGCCCGATAAACGCCTCTAATGCCTGCGCTGGAACGTAGGGGCCGCCCGTGGTGAAGGCACTGAAAAAGTCCGTTAAGTATCAGATTG